>CAYNOA010000114.1:5537-6358 GCA_964398695.1 uncultured Enterococcus sp.
GCTCGAATTTGATCCCGAAATTCGGCCGCTTGTTCAAAAGCTAATTCTTCGGCCGCTTTTTCCATCTTTTCTTGAATTTTTCTTTCAATTTCCTGATAGTCTCCATTTAAAAAGCGTTTTATTTCTTCAACAATCTTGCGATAGATTGCTGGTTCGACCTCAAAATAATAAGGGCATAAACATTGTCCTAAATGGTAATACAAACAGGGACCTTTCGTATTGCCCGACCCACATTTGACTAGCGGAAACAAGCGATCCAATAGTTTTTTTATTTCATTGGCTGCCCCTACATCCGGATAAGGGCCAAAATAGAGTGCTTTGTCTTTTAAGACCTTGCGGGTAATTAAAAGACGCGGATATTTTTCATTCGTAATCTTTAAAAAAGGATAGGACTTATCATCTTTTAACATAATATTGTATTTAGGATTGTTTTTTTGAATTAAATTAATTTCAAGTAATAAAGCTTCAATGTTTGATTCCGTCACGATATATTCAAAATCAGCAATTTCACTGACTAAGCGCGTTGTTTTCGTATCATGACTCCCTGTAAAATAAGAGCGGACACGGTTTTTCAAGATTTTAGCTTTGCCTACGTAAATGATGGTTCCTTTTTGATCTTTCATTAAATAGCAACCAGGTTGATCTGGTAAAAGAGCTAATTTATGTTGAATTTTTTCATTCATTTCTTTTCATTCCATTCTGGCTAAACTTCTATTTCAATTATACCACGAAGTCTAAATTCCCAAATAAAAAAGCCTAAAATCTCGGTTCTACAATATCTAGTGTTGATGAGTGACATTCGTGTCCTCCTTCAACACTTT
>CAYNOA010000115.1:0-6344 GCA_964398695.1 uncultured Enterococcus sp.
GTGTTGATGGAGAAATCTCTATGAGATTTCTCCATCAACACCAAATATTATACAGCCAAAGCTATTTCTGGCACGACCTTTGATTAAACGGTGTGCCAGAAGTAGCTTCTTCGGCAATAAGCCGAAAAGCTCAAAAATTTGAAAAACAATTTTCGGGCTTTCCTTCTTATTGCTTGAAGCTGGACACTTCTGGCACGACCTCTGATTAAACGCCTTTGCGGAATGTGTATACGCGTTTTCCTTTTGGTTTTTGATTTTCATCAATTACATGCTTGGCAAGAGCTTCTTCTCGAGCTTCACGAAATATCTCTTCTTTTTCTACTTTATACTTTTCTTGACGTTCTGCATAGACTTCTTCTTTTGTTTTATCTTTCATCACAAACTCTCCCTCCACAAGAAATGAAAACGTTCCCTAGTTTCATAATAAAAGAAACTCGGTCGTTTGTAAACAAAATTGCCTACTTTGTTAAATTATAAATTTCACAAAGTTTTTGAATTTCTTGATAGAGAGCGGCCACTTCTTCCAAATTTTTCGCATTGGCGCCACTGGCTAGAGGGTGACCACCTCCATGGTAGCGTTTGGCCAGTGTATTGATTACAGGACCTTTTGAGCGCATACGCACACGGTAATAACCTTCCGGCTGCTCCACAAAAACTGCCCAAGCTAAGACATCCTCAATCATTCCTGGTAAGGGCACAATTGCTGAAGTGTCGGCATCCGTTACACCAATTTCTTGCATGACTGCTTGCGTAATCAACACTTGACCCGCGCCATTGTCATCGACTTTGAGGTTTTCATATACAAAACCTGAAAGTTGCGCAACATTTAATGAAATTTGTTCTAATTGTCGATTAAGCAGGGTCGCATCAAATGCGTACTCACGCAAATCAGACGCAATTTTTAAAGTGTGCGAGCTAGTCGATGGGTATAAAAAGCGCCCCGTGTCACCAATAATCCCAGCGTAAAGTAAGCGCGCCGCCTCCCCGGTCATTTCCAACTCATTTGAAAAAATTTGCCAAAAATCGGCAATCATTTCACTACAACTGCTAGCTTTGGTATTTACCCAAATAAGATCACCATAAGGTTCGTCGTTTGGATGGTGATCGATTTTAATTAATTGCTCGCCTAAAATATAACGCTCATCACTAATACGCGGCGCATTGGCTGTATCGGTGACAATGACTAAGGCACCTTGATAAACTTCTTCCGTAATTTCGTCCATTTGAGCCAAATAATCCAATCCTTCAATTGGACCTCCGACTTGATAAACGGCCTTATTCGGGAAATTATATCTTAATAATTCAGCCAGTCCTACTTGTGAGCCAAGGGCGTCTGGATCTGGCCGTTTGTGCCGGTGAATAATAATAGTGTCATAATTTTTAATGGCTTGTAAAATTTTCTCTTCAATTCGCATGATTTCCCTCTTTTCTACGGTCGTTCCATCACTTGGCAGACGACAATGGCTTTGGCCACTAATGAATTTTCAATAAATATTTCAACATCTAGTTTCGCCGAACGTCGACCAAACTCTAAAATTCTAGGTTTTAAAACGAGTTCACTTTCTAATTGAATTAAACGAAAATAATGTAAATTGACTTGTTCAATCCAAGTGTTACGACGTTGATTGACTAATAAACTACGCTTGGAAGTCGTCGCGATTATTTCGCTTAAGACCCCAAAAGAAATCGTCCCCAGTTCATCAACCATTTGCGGTGTCACGGTAAAGCGAAATTCAGGTTGTTCAAGTTTATTGCCTTCAAAATCTTGATCGATCATCTGTAAGTGGCCCGCAATTTGATCGGATATCGTATCAGAAACTTGGGGCTGACGCTGAACGAGTTGCATGGCTTTCATTACGTCTTGACGCGTAATAATGCCTAACAAAGACAAGTCATCCGCCACAACGGGCATTACTTCTAGACCTTCCCAAATCATTTGATGGGAAACTGAAGCGACACTCATTTCTTTTTTTACGATGCGGGGATCTTTCGTCATGATTCGCTCGATAATTTGGTTATCGGCTTTTTCTAAAACATCTTTGGCCGTTACAATTCCAACCGTTCGCAAATTCTTATTCACAACTGGAAAGCGTGAATGCCCATTTTTTTCAGATAACAATTTATAATCTTTCACAATATCCGTTGTGGTTAAGTACTGCGTTTTGGCTAACGGCATATAAATGTCACCAACGAGTAAAATTTCTTTTTTGATTAATTGGTCGCTTAAGGCGCGGTTGATCATGGTTGCAACGGTAAAGGTGTCATAAGTGGTTGAAATAATCGGTAAGGCTCGCTCATCAGCTAACGCTTGAATCGCAGGACTCGTCGCAAATCCGCCCGTAATCAAGACCGCTGCCCCAGCTTTGAGGGCGAGCTTTTGGACATTTTCACGGTTTCCGACAATCATTAAAGAACTTGGTGTCAGGTAGCGTTCCATCGCTTTTTCTTGCATCGCGCCAATGACAAACTTATTCAAATCTTTTTCTAGCCCGGCAGCGCCACCTAGTACTTCTCCTTCAACAATTTGGGAAACTTCATCAAAGGTTAATTTCTCAATGTGTTTTTTTAATTTTCTTTCAATGCGAATCGTGCCTACTCGTTGAATGGTCGAAACAAGTCCCGTTGATTCGGCATCTTTAATCGCTCGGTAGGCAGTCCCTTCACTAACGTCCAAGTCTTTGGCAATTCCTCGTACCGAAATCCGTTCACCAACTGGTAACCCTTCGATGTGCGCTAAGATTAAATCATGCTTTGTTGCCATCTGTTTACCCCTTCATTCTTTTTTTCTTTTTATAGGGACAGTCTTTTCAAATGTTCCCCTCTTATTCAATTCTTAACTATCAATATATTTCATTATAAATCATAATTATATCAGTACAGCTTAACACCTATATTGTAACAGATTGAATGAAAGAAACAAATATTTGGCTTAAATTTTGATGAAAAGAAAATAAGATTCGATTGAAATAGGCACACAAAAAAAAACGATTGAAAAAGAGTAGCTTTTTTCCAATCGTTTTTTATCATTCAGGGGTTTCTTCTATTTCCATTACACTTTTTTCTTTTTCGTACAAACCAGAAACTTTGGTATACCAAGAAAAGATTGCTTGAACGACTACTTTGACGGCTGCATAAACTGGGATTCCTAAGATAACACCAGTTAAACCAAATA
This sequence comes from uncultured Enterococcus sp., assembly GCA_964398695.1. GTDB lineage: Bacteria > Bacillota > Bacilli > Lactobacillales > Enterococcaceae > Enterococcus_I. The sequence goes on from CAYNOA010000115.1 coordinate 3,173, forward strand.
ATTGGCCTGAAGTAAGTAAAACAAATAAAATCGTAATCGGATGGATGTTTAATTGACTCCCTAAAATAAGCGGTGAAATAAAACGTCCTTCTAAGGTTTGTTCAATCACAAAGACCACTAGCACTTTTACTAATAGTAGCGGGCCACCAACAATTCCTAAAAACACAGCGGGAATCATTGCTAAAAATGAACCTAAGTAGGGAATTAAGTTTAAAAAGCCAGCCATAATGCCTAACGTAACAGCATAATCAAGCCGGATAATTGAAAATCCAAGCGTGAAAATAAGTGCGACTAAAAAGGCAACTGTTAACTGACCTCGGATATAAGAAGAGACTTGGTCGTTCATGTCTTTTAATATTTTCAACGTGGGCTTGCGCCATTTCGTCGGTAAAACTTGTACAGCAGCCGGTGCCAGTTTTTCCCCATCGCGTAACAAATAAAACAAAATAAAAGGGGTTGTAATAATAGCGACCACAACCGATGCAATGGCTCCAAAGAAATTCCCTAAGTTTTTCAAGGATGATTTTGAGAAATTTTGGATAATTTCCGTAAACCAAGCAAAGATTTTTTCCCAAGATTGTTCAAGTTGTGCTTGGACTTGACTAAACATTGAGCTTGAAAGAAAATCGTTGACCGTTTTTTCTGCGATACTCATATAATTCGGAAAATTATTGACAAAACTAATCGATTGTTCTTGAATTTTAGGAATGATGACCACAATTCCCCAAACAATCAAGCCGACAACAAAAATAAACAAACCAATAATACTATAAATTCGTTTGATGCCTTTTTTTTCAAAATAGTCAACTACCGGATTCATTAAATAATACAAAATTCCCGCCATAATGACTGGTAAACTCACAATTCCAACAAATTGCAAGAGTGGGGTAAACAAATAAGCCACTTTCGTAAATAAAAAAATATTACATAAGACTAATAAAAAAATTAATAAAGCGGTCACGACTTGATTATTTAAGAACCAACGCCAAAACCATGAAAAAATATACTTGGGTTTTTTCTCCATCCAATCCCCTCCTATGCTTGATAAGTAATGGTCATCCCTTGCGAAATGTTTGGTAATTTAGCTGGGGTTAAGTAAATACTACTACCTAATTTTCCTTCATGTGGCTCTTCTGAAAAAACAAAAGAAACGTGTTCAATCTCTTGTAAGTTGCGATTGGCAAATTGCCCGACATAAGTCACGTGGTAGACTTCTTCCCCGAAGACTATTTTATCACCAACCACCATCTTTAATTTTTTGGGATCTTCTAATTTTTGGATAACAGCATATTCTCGCAACCCTTCCGTCACGCCTTCGCCAAAAAATAGTAGCAAAGGTTCTTTTGGATCAATTGCTTTGTTGCCTATCTCGATAATCATTGCTTTTTGCATGAATCTTACCAATCCTTTCTATTTCTTGTAACAATTATAGCACATTCTTTTTTGTTCGGTTCATTTGTATGGTAAAATACAGTAAAGGATATAAAAAGATTTTGTAGGAGGCATTCCATGAAAGAAAAAATATTACTAGGAACGTATACTCGTCGTAAAAGCGAAGGGATTTATTCACTGGTTTTAGATACAAAAACAAAGACTTTAGACGGCCTTACGCTCGTTACAAAAGAAAATAGCCCCACCTATTTAGCCAAGAGTCAAGCTGGAAATTTATATTCAGTGACGTCAATTGATGGCAAGGGCGGCGTTTCTGCCTATGATCAAGCATTCAATTTTTTAAATGGTGTCACAGAAGAAGGCGCCCCCTTATGTTATGTGGCGGTTGATGAGGCACGCCAACTTGTTTATGGTGCTAATTATCACAAAGGCGAAGTCAATGTGTACCGGATTTTAAGTGATGGTTCGCTTGAAGCAACGGACGTTGTTTTCCACCAAGAAAAAACTGGTCCACACGCCAATCAAGACAAACCACATGTCCATTATACCGATTTGACCCCAGATGGCCGTTTGGTTGTTTGTGACTTAGGAACGGATATTGTTTATACTTATGACGTTTCTACTGAAGGGAAATTACATTTAGTCGCGCGTTTTGAAGCTTTACCTGAAACAGGTCCGCGTCATTTAGTTTTTCATCCAAACAAAAAATTTGCTTATTTATTTGGTGAATTAGCCAATACAGTGACGGTGCTAAGTTATGACGCGGTCACCGGAGCCTTTATGTCCTTACAGACGGTTTCAACGTTACCCGCTGATTTTACGGAATTTAGTGGTGGAGCAGCCATTCGTATTAGCCGTGACGGACGTTTCTTGTATGCTTCTAATCGCGGGCATAATTCGATTGCTGTTTTTGAAATCGCTGAAGGCGGGGCAAACTTACACTTGATTCAACTTATTTCTACCCAAGGCGATCACCCAAGAGATTTTGCTTTAGACCCCACCGAAGCCTTTATTGTCTGTGCCAACCAAAATACTGACAATTTAACTTTATATGCGCGTGACGCTCAAGACGGAACCTTAACTTTACTAGAAAAAGACATCTTTGCTCCAGAAACGGTTTGTGTTTTGTTTGATTAATTGAATTATTTAAAGGAGGGACTTCTTATGTTTTCAAAGACACCGATGGAGTTATTATCAAAAGACTATTCGAATCTTTACAACAAATGCCAAGCGGTTTACGAGCTTGTCTCTAGTCGCCGCTACAATGAATCGTTGGCGCTTTTAACGACTGCTGAAATTTACGCGCTCGCTGAAAAAACTTATGTCCGTTGTGACACATTTAAAGAGCTCCAGACAAAAGAAGTAGAAGAATTTGTGAATACTTTTGATGATTACTATTTCAGTTTGAAACAAACACTCTTTCATCATCACCGCGATTTTGACGAGTTGCGTATTCGACTACGTGCCATGCGTGAAGCCTATGAAAAAATGAATACTTCCTTTAATTTATTTTAGAAAAGAGGGATATTTTTGACGCCAGATGAAGTATTAGATCGCTTACGAGAAGAATTGGAATTGCCCTTTTTCCAAGTAAAAGTAGAAGACAAAAATTACACGGAAGAAGAATATTTGCAGTTCAAAGCGGACCTGTTACGTTATTTTGACGATTACGTCCGCAATGTTGAAAATTAATTAAATAACGCCTACCACCAACTCTTTAGTAATTGGTGGTAGGCGTTATTCTTTAGGCTCAAATTATTTCACTTCAGGAATAAGTTTG
>CAYNOA010000116.1:0-6310 GCA_964398695.1 uncultured Enterococcus sp.
TCTCCAAATAAAATTTTTGGTTGATTAATTAATGCCCTACAAATTGCGGCTCGTTGGAGTTCTCCTCCAGAAACTTTTTTTATATCGTGGTCTGCTACATTAGAAATCCCTGTCATTTCTATTAAATTGTCTGCATCTTCATTTACTTTCCCCCTAGATAAGATATTTGCCTTAAACCCGGGGAGTATAATATTGTCTCGAATAGATAGATTTTTCAAAAGATAAGAGTGTTGAAAAATAAAGCCCATTTCCTTTAGCCTTATTTCACTTATCCCTTCCTCATCAAGTTTTGAAAGGTCTTTATCACCAAAAAAGATATTTCCACTGGTAGGCCTATCCATTCCACTTATATTATAAAGCAAGGTAGACTTCCCAGAGCCTGACTGACCCATGATGGCAATGAATTCCCCTTCGTTTACTTTAAAATTTACATCACTTAATACTTGGTTGTTTTGAAATCTCTTATTTAAATTCTTTACTTCTAATATAGTTTTCACTTTACCCCTCCTGTATTATTCATTCATAATAGTTATCATATTGTATTTTTCAGTTGCACTTACAACAACTCTTGTTACAAGGGAAATCATCACTATGAAGAACAACGGGAGAGCAAAATATTCCACGAAAGGATTGATTGTTAGTTCTATACTCTTAATACCTAGCCCTGAAATGCCAAGTGCCATATTCACAATCTTCCCGCCCAACAAATTTGTTAAGATAATCCCAATCAGAAGCCCCATCACTGATACAGTGCCCATTTTAATCAAATACAGTTGTTTTATATCCTTATTAGAAAATCCTATGGCTTTTAAAATTCCTATGTCTGATAAATCCTTGGCTAAGCGTAATTTTAGGAATAAAACAGTGATAAGCACTACCATTATCGCACCCATAGTCCCAATTGCTAAGACAAGTGTTCTAAGCTGATTTACAACTCCACCTAAAGTCTGGTTTATAAATTCCTCCATTGGTTCCACCTTAACACCTGTTCCTATGAGTTTTGACAATGCATCTGCTTTTCCCACTACATCCCTATCATCCACAAGATTTACCGAAAATGAGTATTTTTCAGAATCAAGCTCTGGGAAAGCATATATTGCTTTGGCCGAATAACCTCCTCCTGTAACATCCTGATAGATTCCTGAAATTACAAATTCCTGCTCTTTATTATTAAACAGAAGTACTATCTTATCACCCACACTCTTTGCTAATTTTTCCCCATTAAGATAAGAAATGGCAATTTCATTTATTCCCGTGGGCGCTTTCCCACTAAGATACTGTAAGTCACTTCCCGAATTTTCCCCTCTATCTATATGAAGATTCACAATTTGAGCTTCTCCATCTAAAGTCTGAACACGAACCCTGCCATATTCATTATATTCCTTTATTGAATTATCATTGTCTAAAATTCCTTTTATGTTTTTATAGCTATTTTCCAGATAGTTTCCATTTTCCACTTCTATTAAAATATCCTTTGGAGAACTGCCCATATATGTAATGAACCCTGGATCTTCAAAAGTATTCATCACATTAAAAGGGATTAGAATAATCATTTCAGAAATTAATACAACTGCAAATACCATGCCCCAATTTTTAAATCCATAAAAAACCTCGCGTACTCCAAGTAGCCAGTTAACCTGCATTTTCTTGGATTTATACAATCCGTCTTTTGTTCTGTTTTTTTTCTTGTTAAATCCATTTCCTATAACTAAGGCATCAACCACTGTAACAGTTTTGATTTTTCTTAGCACTTTCTTACTATAATAGTCGATTAGGACATACACTAATAAACCTGCAATGAGGGATAGTCCTATTGTCAATGGGGACAAACTCACTATTCCGAAAGTATCACTAATATGCCTAGTAAATACACCACTCATAATTATTGCAAAAATATAACCTAGAAGCACAGCCGCCATGGCTAATATTCTGTATTTACGCAGATAGATGTCTCTAATATTTAAAAAGGTGAGTCCTATGGCTTTCATTGTACCAATTTCATGAATTTCTTCTTCCAATACTGCCATAATGGTAAATCTTACACATATAAAAGAAATGATGATTAACAAAATACTAGTAAGAAGCATAATAAAAACTAAAAGAATATCTGTTAATGCACTTAACATAAATATCATAGTATAGGTAATTGCCGGGCCATTTTGGGGAAGATTCGCTGTTTCGTAGGCAGTTTGGAAATCTGATGCCTCTTTTGTATCAGTAAAATAAGTCTCAATTAAGTACTCTTTCTCCCCTATTTTGCCTTCCAAGTCATTAAAATCTTCATCACTTAAAAGTACTCTTGTAGAGGATGTCATGGAAGAGTTCATCTGGGAATCTAATATAATTTCCTTTACTACAAACTCCCTTGATATATTATTTCCCTTTAAAGTAATACTATCTCCGATTTTTATACCATATCTGTTCTTTAAAAGTACTGGTATTCCCATTTCTCCTGGATTCATCTTTACCTTCTTATGATCTGAATTCAAAAGTAAATCCCCTACTTCATTTTGTTTAACCAAACCTATGCTAATTCGAAAGTCAGAGAGATTATACAATCGTTCCCCGCTAGTTACAGTCAAGCTTTCACCGTAGACATTCATCATTGTTTGAATCTGTGAGTGGGTTACCCCTTCGTAAGAGGACATAAATTCTTGGATTTTTTCTTTCTCTAACTCTCCCTTATGCATCTGAAGAAAATGGGGTGGGTTCGCAGTCTGATATAATTCAGATATGGAGGTGAACGTCTGAACACCCATAGCCACTGACAATACTGCAAGACTTGCAGAAAACATCATAAATAAAAGTAAGGCTACATTAAGTAATTTATTTCTTTTTAAATCATTTCTAACAATTAACCAATTCATGCGAACTCCTATCTGAGGCTTATTTGTTGTGCAATTATTTATTATAACTGTTATTTATCGTTTCAGATCATTCCGAATTTTGATTTTGCTTTTTGCTTGACCTTATATAGTTAGTCTTTCTAGTTCTCCATATATAACTTCATCAAAGCATCTTCTGGTAGCTCTAGCATCTTCTCAAGAACCGTGATTAACGCAGTCATTATCTTCGTCCGGGAATCATCATCTACCCTAAACATGCCTTCGTCTGTTAACGTTAAGGCGGCTACTAAAAAAATCTCCATGTACTCCAATGGGTATTTGCAACTCCAGACTTTTTTCTCTATCCCTTCTGCAATTACCTTTGCTAAAATAGGAGTCAGAGCTGTCACTATCTGATTTAGGCTTTTTTGATGTAATAGTGCATTTTCACTTTTATGCAACTCTTCTAGTAACTTATCATCTGTCTTGTCTTTTAGCCTCATTGCCTTAAAAATTTTCAACAACTTTTTTTCTGGACCAATATTCTTTTCAAGTATCTTCTCAGTTCTACCGACAATAATTTCTTTATATCTAAGCACAATAGCATCTAAGACATCTTGTTTTGATTTGAAATAATAATAAAAAGTACCCTTTGCGATAGAGACTTCTTTTATAATGTCATTTACAGTACACTTTTCATATCCTTTCGTCTCAAACAGGCTTTCAGCTGCATCCAGAATTTCGATTCTTCTTTCATCGTATTCTTTAATAATTCTCACAATTTCACTCCATTTCACAGATAGATACATGCATAGACCGTCGGTCGGTCTATGCATGTATCTATCTTATACTTCTACTTTCTATCTGTCAATCTTATTTTCATAAGAGGTGTGAGTCTCGAGTAAGCGACCATTTAACCCAATCTTCTTTTTTTAATTAAGTAAACATGAAAGAATAAAGCGTTTTTTCTTGAAAATTTCTCATTTTACAAAAAATATGGTATAATAGTTTTAATGAAAGGGAGGTTTTTTAAAACATGGCATCATTTGGCAAGTTTGAAACTACAATTGTCCCGTCACCGATTGGTTTGGAATTCGAGATTGATACGCCGGTCAGTTTTACCGTCCAAGAGCACGCTGAAACAGGCACCGTCATTAAACAACTTCGCAATTCAGCCATTATTGAAATTGATGAAACCCGTGCAAATCGCGAGTTAATGCGTAAAAGTAACGGTGTAATCACGATTAATTACAAGTACTTAAAAAAGATTAGCTAACAGACCAAAGCCGACTAGCCACTTGCGCTAGTCGGCTTTTTTACAATAAAAAACAACTCGTCTTGTTAAACGAGTTGTTTTTTGGTTGTTTTATTTTGTACCGAATAAACGGTCACCGGCATCGCCCAAGCCTGGAACGATGTAACCTTGTTCATTTAAGCGCTCATCTAAAGCAGCTGTATAAATATCCACGTCTGGATGCGCTTCTTGTAAAACTTTTACGCCTTCTGGAGCAGCGACTAAACAAACAAATTTAATGTTTGAAGCGCCACGTTTTTTCAAGGCGTCAATGGCCATAACCGCTGAACCGCCTGTAGCTAACATTGGATCGACTACTAATAATTGGCGGTTATCAATGTCGACTGGTAATTTCACAAAATACTCATGTGGTTCAAGTGTTTCTTCATCGCGGTATAAACCAACGTGACCGACTTTTGCGGCTGGTAATAATTGTAAAATACCATCGACCATGCCTAAACCGGCACGTAAAATTGGAATTAAAGCGACTTTTTTGCCAGACAACATTTTTTGCGTTGTTTTTACCATTGGCGTTTCAATCACGACTTCTTCAACTGGTAAATCGCGTGAAATTTCATAGGCCATTAACATCGCAATTTCGTCTACTACCTCACGAAAGACTTTTGTACCACAATTTTTATCGCGGATAATCGTTAATTTGTGCTGGATTAACGGATGATCAATTACTTGAAATTTTCCCATTTTAATCGCTCCTTTGTTTTGTTGTTCTTATTGTAAAACAAATTTGATTTCCAGACAAGGATTGTTCGTTCACATGAGGATTTTTTTAGATAAAAATGGCGATAGAGTCGGTAGACAACCCCAAAAGGCCGGTGCCTAGGCGCCGGCCTTTTCTGAGCCAGGATTATTTTACTTTTAAGGGGTGTGCATCCGTTAAGGCTAGCACTTCTTGTCTGACTTGCGCTAAGACGGCTTCATCGTCTTTATTTTCTAAAACTTTTAAGACTAATTGCGCCACTTTTACTGCTGCTTCTTCTTTAAAGCCGCGACTCGTAATCGCGGGTGTTCCAATTCGAATGCCGCTTGTTTGGAAGGGACTTAAGCTTTCAAATGGAATGGAGTTTTTATTGACAGTAATATTGACGGTATCGAGTAATTGTTCTGCTTGTTTGCCAGTCATATCAAAGTCGGTTACTTGAACTAATAATAAATGGTTATCGGTGGCACCAGAAATCAAACGGGCTTTCGTTGATTGATTGAAAACCTTGGCCATTGCTTGAGCATTTTTAATGACTTGGGCAGAATAGTCTTTAAAGTCTGCTTGTAAAGCTTCTTTAAAGGCAATCGCTTTTCCAGCAATCACATGCTCCAAGGGGCCACCTTGAATGCCTGGGAAAATAGCACTATTGATTTTTTTCGCTAATTCTTCATTGTTGGTTAAAATTAAGCCCCCGCGCGGACCACGTAAAGTTTTGTGGGTCGTTGTTGTGACGATATCAGCATAAGGAACTGGGTTAGGATGATGACCGGTTGCAACAAGACCGGCAATATGAGCCATGTCCACCATAAATTTGGCGCCGACTTCATCGGCAATGTTTTTGAATTTGGCAAAATCAATCGTCCGAGAATAGGCACTGGCACCTGCGACAATTAATTTCGGTTGATGTTTACGCGCTAAAATACGCACGACTTCGTAATCAATAACTTCCGTCGCAGGATCGACTCCGTAAGCAACAAAGTTATAAGTTTTTCCACTAAAGTTGACTGGCGAACCATGGGTTAAGTGCCCACCGGCAGATAAATCCATCCCTAAAATCGTGTCGCCCGCTTCAACTAATGAAAGATAGGCAGCCGTATTGGCTTGTGAGCCTGAATGTGCTTGGACATTGGCAAATTTTGCTCCAAAAATTTCTTTGGCACGTTCAATGGCTAAGGTTTCCACCACATCAACAAATTCGCAACCGCCATAATAACGACGGCCTGGATAACCTTCTGCATACTTATTCGTTAAGATACTGCCTTGTGCCGCCATGACGCCTTCAGAGACGATATTTTCTGAAGCAATTAATTCAATATTATTTTGCTGACGAATGCCCTCATTTGCAATTGCATCCCATAATTCTTGGTCAAATTCTTTGTAATCCATTAAAATCCAAACACCCTTTCAAATAAGATATGGTGATTGTAACACAAACGAAAAAAAGAATGAAATGATTTTACTCGTAAAAAT
>CAYNOA010000117.1:0-6297 GCA_964398695.1 uncultured Enterococcus sp.
GGGCATTCGAACATTCCTGAACAAATTTTCGGACGATTTCCAATCCAGTAATATTTTTGCTGAAAAATACTTCACAGATTGGCTTCTGGCGAGTATAATAACAAAGGAAGTTTTACCGATTGATTCGTTAAGAGCTGAATAAAAGGAGAATGAGACGATGGGACGAAAATGGGCAAATATTGTCGCTAAAAAAACGGCAAAAGATGCAAACAATAGTAAAGTATATGCAAAATTCGGGATTGAAATCTATGCAGCAGCAAAATCAGGTGACCCAGATCCTCATAGCAACCAAAAATTAAAATTTGTCATTGATCGTGCCAAAACCTATAATGTGCCAAAACATATTATTGATCGGGCGATTGAAAAAGCCAAAGGATCAGGGGATGAACAGTTTTCTGAATTACGTTATGAAGGCTTTGGTCCGAACGGATCAATGGTTGTTGTTGACACGTTAACGAATAACGTCAATCGTACAGCGGCCGATGTTCGTGCAGCTTATGGGAAAAATGGCGGCAATATGGGAGTTTCCGGCTCGGTTGCTTACATGTTTGATAATACCGCCCTCTTTGGTTTTGCCGGAGAAGATTCAGATGAAATTTTAGAGTTCTTGATGGAAAAAGAAATTGATGTGCGCGATGTTGAAGAAGAAGACGGTCAAATTATTGTTCATGGCGAACCAGAAGATTTTCATGCGATTCAAGAAGCATTAAAAGAAAAAGGAATTGAAGAATTTTCAGTTGCTGAGATGCAAATGATTCCACAAAATGAAGTGACACTAACCGGTGATGATTTAGTGAAGTTCGAAAAAATGATTGATGCTTTAGAAGACTTAGAAGACGTGCAACAAGTCTTTCATAATGTAGATTTAGAAGATTAAGATTGATCGCTAAAAGAGAGAGGAACTTCCTCTCTTTTTTTTGCCGATTTCGATTATAAGTTAAGCCAGAGAAGTGCTCTAAGCGTAAGCTTCATTTTTTTATTCAAAACAAAGAAAGCGTTTTTTTATCCATAGATAACAGGAAGATATATGCTATAATGAGAGAGTCGATAAGAATCGTGAGGAGGAATAAAATGAGCGAAGTAGCAATATTAATCCCGTTTGATCGTATATTAAGTGGTTATGATAAAATTACCGAAATTTCCGTTTCAATTAATGATTGTTCGAAATTGTGTCAACAATACCAACACTTAGGCGTACAAGGATATCGTTTAGGTGATTTTCGTGGGGTTACCTATCTAAATCGTTATTTAAATTGTTCAGTGACTCAAGCACCGATGCTGATTTATCGCGATAAGTATTTGATTCCTTTAGTATTTCGCGAATCGGAAGATACTTTTCGGTTGTTTGAAGAACCTTATCGCTTGGAAGGTTTCTTTTATTTGCTTGATTGGTTTTTAGCCAATCGCCCAGCCGAAATTCTTGTCAAAGAGGCAAAAAATATCAATCATTCAACGAATAAGCATGAGAAAGTCATCGATACCGCCTTTTTAACCTTTCGTTTAGCTGAAATTATGGACGGTGCAGGGTTTCCGATTAGCAAGTTCTCCACTTTGGAAGAATTTATTGACTGGAACCGAGTGAACCGTCTGATTGATAATGGTGGGATTGGACGTCATAGTCGAATTTTTGATGAAAAAAATGCAAAGAACCTGTCGGAGTTAGCTGTTATTTTAAAAATTATCCAATTAAAATATCCAACACCTTTGCGAGCGTTAATTGGAAATGAGGAATGTACATGAAAATTGAAGAAAATGATTTATTTAAACGAAGTAAGCAAGGTTTTTTACAACTTGTTTTTAGTCGTTTTGGAGTCGTTTTACTCTTATTATTCGCTCAAGTTTGGTTAATATTTGGTTTGTATCGCTATATTGCTTCCAACTATGCACACCTTTTTTATTATAGTTTTATTATTTTTTCGATTGTCGGTTACTTAATTTTATTCAATAGCAAAAGTGACAATAGCGTGAAATTAACTTGGATGTTGATTTTTACGACTTTACCTGTAATGGGAATTTTGTTTTATTTTTATACCCTGCTTGATTTTGGTCATCGCATTGAAAGCCATCGTTTAATTAAAATACGCGAGGCATCCAAAGACCTGATTACGACGACTCCTGACGTCAAAGTGACCCTAGAAGAGCACCCCAATTTAAAAGGTTTGGTAAATTTTGTGAACCAAGCAGGCAATTATCCCGTTTATTATGGGGGAGAGGTCACTTATTTTTCTTTAGGGGAAGAGAAGTTGGCTGATTTATTACAAGAGCTAAAAGCAGCACAACATTTTATCTTTATGGAATATTTTATTGTTGCAAAAGGAGAGATGTGGGGGCAAATTTTAGAGATTTTGATTGAAAAGGTGCAAGCAGGAGTCGAAGTTCGTTTTATGTACGATGGTTTTTGCGAATTCTCTTTACTTCCGCGTTCTTATCCAAAAGAATTAGAAAAGTATGGAATTAAATGTAAAGTCTTTGCACCCATTCAACCCTTTATTTCAACGATTTACAATTTTCGCGATCACCGTAAAATTTGTGTGATTGATGGACAAGTTGCCTATACTGGTGGGGTGAATTTAGCCGATGAGTATATTAATAAAATTGAGCGCTTTGGGCATTGGAAAGATACAGCCATTAAAATCCGCGGTGGGGCGGCGCAAAGTTTCACGTTAATGTTTTTACAAATGTGGGCCTTGGATAGTAAAACAACTGATTTTGAAAAATGGTTAGCCTTTTCTGAACCGATGCTTATTAAAAGTGACAAAACTGGCTTGGTCTTACCTTACGGGGATTCCCCGTTAGATGGCGAGCGTGTGGGTGAGATGGTCTATTTTGACCTATTAAATAAAGCCCAATCGTTTGTGCAAATTATGACGCCTTATTTAATTTTGGATGGCGAAATGGAAACGGCACTCACCTTTGCCGCTAAACGAGGCGTAAAAGTTCAAATTATTTTGCCACATATTCCCGACAAAAAGTATGCGTTTGCTTTAGCCAAAAGTCATTATGCAGCACTTATTCGTGCAGGCGTAGAAATTTATGAATATACGCCTGGTTTCATTCATGCAAAAACGTTTATTGTGGATGGTTATAAAGGAACCGTGGGAACCATTAATTTAGATTACCGTAGTTTTTATCACCATTTTGAATGTGGGGTTTATTTAGAAAAAGTGCCGGCAATGAAAGAAATGGTGAAAGATTTTGAAGCGACTCGTGCGAAAAGTCAAAGAATTACGCTAGAAGACGTGCGACAAGAAAAAAAGCACACGCGTTTATTAGGTTGGTTTTTAAAAATATTTGCCCCATTAATGTAAAAAACGTTTGGCTTTGACACGATTACGTGCTTTGGCCAAACGTTTTTTATACTTAGCGACGGATTGTTTGTGGCAAATCAGTCAAAAAAGGACTTGCTTGTGCTGGAATAAAAACGGTTAATTCATGCATCGCCCGTGTCGCAATCGTATAAAGAATTAAACGGTCTTGTGGAGTGGAGAAATTCTCCCCAATATTCCAAGCAAAAACACTATCAAATTCTAAACCTTTCGCTAAAAAGGCTGGAATAATAATAATTGAACGCTTCATGTAGTCTTCTTCTGAAGTAATTAATTGGATTTTTTCTTGGTTTGCTTCATCCAGTGCTTCATAGAGTGACTGACACTCGGCACTTGTTTTTCCAATAATGGCTAAACGCCAATAAGGGTGGTTGGTGCGCGTGGTTTCAATTTCTGTTAACAAAAGTTGCATTCGTTCGCTTTGATTATTTATTTGATAAAGAGTCGGTGCTTTACCATTACGCGCCGTTGTTCGGACTTGTTCCTCATAAGATAAAAACTGATTGGCAAAATCAGTAATTTCTTTGGTCGAACGATAGCTAGTTGTTAATTGGTAACGCGTGACTTCTTCTTCTTGGAAAAGTTTATCGAGTGACTGGACAATGGTTTCATTACCAAAGACTTTTTGATTTAAATCACCGCATAGACTCATACTAGCTTTAGGATAAAGGGTGCGTAATAAGGCTACTTGTGCTGGTGGGAAATCTTGCATTTCATCGATAAAAATAAAGCGGGCTTTTTGGTCAACGGTGACTGGAAACAGACTTTGAGTTAATAAAAAGAACAATAAACCATCTTCTTGTTTTAATTCTTTTTGGCGCAACTGTTGTTTAAGTTCAACTAAGTGTTGCGTCCACCGAACTTTATCAAGATCAAAATGCGCGAGTTGTGGCTCTGAAACTTGAGTTAAAAAGTGTAAGTATTGTTTTGGGCGATTAATAAAGCGATAGTTTTTCACTCCAATAGTTAAACTACGAAACTTCTTGCGCACGACTTGTTGTCGGAATTTTTTTAGTAGTCGTTTTTCATTTTCTTCACTTGATTCTTGGTGTGGATCATTTTCGAATAATTGGTGCAATAATTCTTCGGCTGCTTCTTTTACCCAAGGTTTTCTAAGTTCATCTTTTTCAAGACCGCCAATTTTTTTTAGGAGCTTTGTTTGGAGTAATTGACTTCTTTGGTATAGAGGCAAATTGGGGTTTGTCTCTTGATACCAATTACGAATTTGATTTTTACTAATATACGTGGTGCCGTTAATTTTTAAATCTCTAAATAAGGGACCAAAGGCCGTAATCTTTTCAATGTACTGCGGCAGTAATTCAATCAGCATTAAGCCATTCATTAAGCGTTGGATGCGATCGTCTTGGCCGGTTAAAAAGTGGTCTTCTTCCGTGATTTCTTTTTTGATGTGATACATTGGAAGTAGTTGTTGTAAAAAATCATGAAAGGTTCGTGTCGGCACTTGGCCTTCGCCTAAAGATGGTAACACCTGGGCGATGTAATCAGAAAATAAATGGTTCGGTGAAAAAAGTAAAATTTGATCATCTTCTAACCATTTCCGATTGCGATACATTAAAAAGGCAATCCGCTGTAGTAAGGCGGAGGTTTTCCCGCTACCAGCAATTCCTTCGATTAGTAAAAATTTATTTGTTGTATCGCGAATAATTGCGTTTTGAGCTTTTTGAATGGTTGAGACAATATTTTTCATTTGACCTGAAGAGGCTTCGTCTAAAATCTCTAGTAAAAAGTCGTCATTAATGACTTCAGAAGTATCCGCCATTGAAACGAGTTGCCCATCTTGAATTTTAAATTGGCGTTTCCCTAATAACTCTACTTCAAATTGATCCGTATCGGTCGCATAAAAAGCGGTTCCAAGTTCGCCTTCATAGTAAAGATTGGCAATGGGCGCGCGCCAGTCAATAATAAGCGTATTTTCTTCTTTGTCTCTTAGTGAAGCAATGCCTAAATAAAGCGTTTCGGGATTTTCGACTCCTTCTTTAAAATCGATTCGACCAAAGTAAGGCGATTTTTCCATGACTTTTAAGGCGTGAATCCGTTTTGTTTGTGCCTCGGTTGTTTGATAGCGAATCATTAAGTCTTGTTGATGTTGTTGGTATTCGACCACCGATTCGTAAAAAGCTTCTTCTGAACCGGCATTAATACGCTTTTCTGCCACTTCTTTTAATTGCTCTTGTAAATCCTGTGAGCCTTTTTGCTGTTGTGTTTCAAGCATTTCTTTTTCATTTTGAATCAGTTGAATGTTTCTTTTTAATTGTTTTTTTTCATAATCGCGAGTAGTCATCTAGTTGGCCCCCTCTAAAAATTCGACTTTAAAATTATAGCATAGAAAGACTAGAAAAGATAAAAAAATGCTAAATTCTTAAATCACTATTAGAAATCCTTAGGCTAAGAAGAGTTATCAACCAGCAAAAGAAGCAAAACAATGTCCTTTTATCCGTAAACAGCGTAAAATAAGCATAAATAGAGCTAGTAAATAAAACTAGAAGAAAAAGGGGGATGGTGATGGGAACCATCAGACTACAGCGAGCTTACACCGATTTTTCAAAAGTACAAGGGCGCCGAGTACTAGTCGATCGGCTTTGGCCACGCGGAATAAAAAAAGAAACATTGGGCCTTGATTTGTGGGAAAAAGCAGTGGCGCCAACGAATGAATTGCGTCATGAATTTAATCATATTCCCGAAAAATATGAATGGTTTAAACAAGCGTACCAACAAGAATTAGACCAAAATCCGACATTACCAGAATTCGCCAAGCAAGTGCAAGCTTGGTTAAAGACGGAAGACGTGTTTTTGATTTATGGCGCAAAAGATGAAACGCACAATCAAGCGGTTGTTTTAAAAGAGTATTTAGAAGAAATGTTTGGAAAATGAAAAAAAGACTTGCATTTTTTTATCAGAGGTGCTTAAATAAAGCCATAGTTGATTTATGAAAAAGACACCTGCATTTGAG
>CAYNOA010000118.1:0-1724 GCA_964398695.1 uncultured Enterococcus sp.
TCCGGTTCTTGTGACGGGGGTTCGATTCCCTCAGAGCGCGTCTTTGTAACTGTTTCCAGTATACTTCAAACGATTTCATTTGGCAAAGTCAATTGAAATGAATAAAGAAGTGTCACTTAACTTTTATTCTTGTTTAAAGAAAAGTTAAGTGACACTTTTATTTTTTTATTAGCATAAACTTAATTTAAATAACTGGCACGTGGGCCGCCAATATATTTAGGACGAGAACGAAGGGCGGTTACATGAGCAGATCCCAGCTCTTTAATGGTTGGTCGAATCGGGACTTGGACGTGTTTGACGTGCATACCTATAAAGGTATCCCCAATATCAAGCCCGGCTTGCGCTACAATCGCTTCAACTTCTACTGGCTCGGTAAAGTAGTTAAAGGCCGCCACCGAACAAGCGCCGCCAGCAGTCAAGCTAGGTAAGACTTCCACGATTTCCCATTGATTTTTTAAGGCGACTGCTTTTTCAACGACTAAAGCGCGATTTAAATGCTCACAACCTTGAACCGCTAAGAAAATCCCTTTTGGTTCTAAAAGATCTATTAGTGTGCGAATAAGCCATTCGCCAATTTCTCGACTGGGACTTTTCCCAATTTTTCCACCGACAATTTCACTGGTGCTACAGCCTAATACAAAGGTATCCCCGGCTTTTAAATTAGCTTCATTTAAAACCTCGGTCATTATTTTGGTTAAATCCCTTACCAGTTCTTCTTTTTCCATTATTCATGTCCTTCTTTCATTAGCGGCAGCCGCACCTTACGTAGTCCTGAAATAAGCAAGCTCGTCAACCCAATTCCAAAAATATTTTGAACGATATTACCGAAAATCGATGCAAGCCCCGCTGGCCAAGTATACAAAAGCGCCGTTGCTAATGCATAGCCTGCAATCATCACGAAACTGCCGCTAGCAAAACCAAGTGGGTATTGAAGTCGTTTATTTTTTTGAAAGAAATAACCTGCAATTCCTCCTTGAAGACCATGAATAACCACTGAGAAAATAATCCACTGTGGATACCCAGAAAACAAGTCAATTAACCCACCACTTAATGCACCGACCCAAAAACCACCCAAGGGACCGAGTAAATAAGCCGCTGTATAAATACCAACCTCACATAAGGTTACAAAGCCGTTGGTCGCTGGAACTGGAAAGATAAATAAGAGAGAGATTGCGACAGTCAATGCTGTTAATAGTGCAATTTGCACCAATTGTTTTTGTAATTTCATTTTATAAAACTCCCTTCATTCACTGAATGCCACACGTTTCCTGTTTCACCAATAGCTACGCCGGATTCAATTGCTTCATAGACAAATTTTTTACTTTTTTCAATACTTGCCAACAATGGCCAACCATGAGCTAAATGCGCACAAATTGCTGCCGACAAACAACAACCTGCACCATTAATGGTTTTTCCATTCGAAATTGGCCCTGCAAAAAGGTGCGCAGAAAGAGAATCTTGGTAAAAATCAAAGCCCTCGGTTGCACCTGCTTTAACCAAAAAATTTCCCTTGGTTGCCAACGAAAGCTGTTTAGCAGCTAAAATAATTTCAGTTTTTGATTGAATCGCAGGGATGTCTAAGAGTAACTGAGTTTCAGTTAGATTTGGCGTCACCAAATCAGCAAAAGCAATCAATTCTTTTAATTTTTCTAAATATTCCTTTTGAAGCTGCTGTTCACTTTCTTTAAAGGCCAACACGGGATCAAGTACGATAGGAAAGGCAC
>CAYNOA010000118.1:1734-6257 GCA_964398695.1 uncultured Enterococcus sp.
TTTATTTCGCTCACAAAAGGCGCGGACAACTTCGATAACCTCTAAGCTGCCTAGTAAACCGATTTTTACCGCATCCAGTTTAAAAGAACGTTCAATCGTCTTTAATTGCTCTTCAACAAGGTTTGCTTCTAAATTTCTTAAGACAAATTCATTTTCGACTTCCACTGCTAAGCACGTTAACACCGTCAACCCAAAGGCGTTTAAATTTTCAAACGTTTTTAAATCCGTTTGGATGCCGCCTCCGCCCCAAGTATCAGAACCGCCAATCGTTAAAGTAATTCGGGTCACTTTCTCACCTTCTTCTTTTTTAGTTTTGTTTTTTCTTTAAGTATCGTTATTATAAAGAGCTTAAATAAAAAAGAAAACACCCAATTGGCTAGTTTTTTACCCATCCAATTATTTTTTCGATATGGAATTCCCATAAAAAAACCTTGATTCACCGAAAATCCGGCAAATCAAGGTTTTTTTATTAATAATCTTCGTCGCTAAATTCATCATCATCTTCTTCGTCGTCGTCTTCTTCGTCGTCGTCGATAATGGTTAACTCTTCTTCAATACTACCTAAATCTTCTTCTTCATCGTCTTTATCCGCACCAATTTCTTGTAAATCCGTATTGTATGCTTTGATTTCTACATCGTCATCTTCATCGTCATCTTCAAATGCATCATCATCTTCATCTGCTAAATCAGCATCTTCTGGATCGTCGTCATTGTAGTCAATGGCGTCTTCATCGCCACTAATGAACGCATTTACTTTTTTACGTTTCTTACGACGTGGTGTTTCCTCATCTTCTTCATCTTCAATGCCTTGATTTACTTCTTCATCAATTGAGTCAATCGCATACCAAGAACGTAAGCCCCAACGATTATCCCCTAATGAGATAAAACTACCATCAATATTTAAGTCCGTATAAAATTGAGCTAATGAGTCTCGAATTTCACTGTCTGATTTTTCTAAATAATTTTGGATTTGATTCACTAAATCTGAGAAATCCATGACGTCTGCTTTTTGTGTCAAGATTGCATGTGCTACTTCAATCATTGACAATTCGCTCTTATCGACACCTTCGAATACATAAATTTCCAATCGGAACACGTCCTTTCACAGTCTACGTCTAATCATACAAAATTGTGCTTCAAAAAGCAATTTTTTCTTTTCATTTTTAATCACTTTCTTCAAAAAATGTCAATTCAAAAAAGTAGTTGCCAACAATTTGTGCATCCATTAATAACTCATAGACAACCGCGACTCTCCCCGAAATCGGTTCATCTTTTAAACTAAAATGCAAATCATTGGTTTTGACTTGAAAGGCCAAACTGCCATAAGGTGTCTGGTAAAGGGTTTCGGTCACTTGATCTTGATTAAATAAAAAACGCGTTCTTGTTTGCGATGCACGGACTAATTGAATCTGACCATCTGGAAATATTTTTAATGTGACCGGATAGCTTTCTCCCTTTTCTTGCAGCTCTTGATAACGAATGTACAAATTATCGCCTACTCGCACCACTTGACCGGGTAATTCATATAAAAATTCATTTTCTTCATTGTTTTGATTGATGAGCGTTCTTAATCGAAGATTGACGTTGATTCCTTTTTTTAAATCCAATTGTTTTCCTCCTAAAAATGTTTCGTTGAATTAAACAGTTTTTTTTCAGTATTTCGTATATAATTAAAGAAGGAATTTTTCCTAATTATTTATTTTGAGGTATTCAAATGCATGCACTAATCATCGATTCAAAAAAATACACCCAAAATCAAGGGTACACTCCTTTTGCTTTAACTGACGTTTTGACTGAATATGCTTACTCAAATCATATAGAAATTCTACATTTTTGGCAATTGGAAAACACTTTTATTTTAGGGATGAAAGATACTCGCACGCCTTTTTTTAAACAAGGCTTAGCAAAAATAATCCATTCGCCTTACCAACCACTCGTTAGAAATTCTGGTGGGCTAGGGGTAATTGCTGATGATGGCATCTTAAATGTTTCTTATTTTTTTCCCAAAAATAGCGCGACACACACTACCGATCAAGCTTATGAAAAAATGAAACAGCTTTTACAAGCAGCTTTCCCCGAGCTAGCTATTACAGCCGGGGAAGTCCCAACTTCTTATTGTCCAGGCACGTTTGATTTAAGTGTCGCCGGTAAAAAAATTGCCGGATTGGCACAGCGGCGAATCAAAGAGGGAATTGCCGTGATGATGTATTTAAGTGTCAATGGGGCACAGTTTCAACGAGGCGCCCTTGTTCGAGATTTTTACGACCAAAGTTTGAATTGCCAGTTAAGCAATTCCGATTATCCTAAAGTTGATCCTACAAGTATGACCACCTTAAGCAATCTTTTTGAGCAAGAAATTAGCATTGAACAAGTAAAAGAACGATTACTAGCTGCTTTTACTTTCGATGAGAAAATACTCGATGTTGCTTCTTGGATTGAAAAAAAACAATTAACGGAGACATTCAATCAAAAAAGACAACAAATGAACATGCGAAATCAAATTATCCAGGAGGGGCTCAATGAATTTACCTTATAAACAGCAAATACTCCCAATTGAAAAAGTCTTCCGTGACCCCGTCCATAATTACATTCACGTGCAACATCAAGTGATTGCCGATTTGATTAATACAAAAGAATTTCAACGGTTACGGCGTATTAAGCAACTCGGCACGACTTCTTTTACCTTTCATGGAGCAGAACATAGTCGATTTGCGCATTCGTTAGGCGTCTATGAAATCACTCGGCGAATTTGCGATATTTTTCAACGCAATTACTCCATTGAAAAAATTGGAAACGCCGGTTGGGACGATCATGAACGATTAGTGGCTTTATGCGCGGCTTTGCTGCACGATGTGGGCCATGGCCCTTATTCTCATACGTTTGAGCATATTTTTAAAACAAACCACGAGCAGTTAACCGTTCAAATCATTTGCTCTCCGACAACCGAAATTTATCAAGTCTTGAATCAAGTGGCGCACGGTTTCCCTGAAAAAGTTGCCAGCGTCATCCAAAAAACTTATCCCAACCCACAAGTTGTCCAAATGATTTCAAGTCAAATTGATGCCGATCGGATGGATTACTTATTACGTGATGCCTACTTCACCGGAACGGAATATGGAACTTTTGATTTAACTCGTATTTTAAGAGTGATTCGACCTTACGAAGGCGGGATTACTTTTGCAATCAATGGCATGCATGCCGTCGAAGATTATATTGTGAGCCGCTATCAAATGTATGCACAAGTTTATTTCCATCCAACTTCACGTGGAATGGAAGTTTTACTGGAACACTTATTAAAACGTGCAAAAGAATATTACCAACTAAACAAGGAAATTTTTCTTTGCCAAGCACCTTTACTCATTCCCTTTTTTGAAGACTCTTTTACAATTGATGACTACTTGAGACTGGATGATGGGGTATTAAATACTTATTTTAATCATTGGTTAGGGGAACCTGACGTCTTATTAAATGACTTAGCTTCACGCTTTTTAAATCGCAAACCGCTAAAATCTTGTCGTTTTCAAGATCCAAAACAACAGCCTTTAATTGCTCAAATGCAACAATTGGTTGAAAAAGTTGGTTATAACCCGACTTACTATACAGCCACGCATTCAAGTTTTGATTTGCCCTATGATTTTTATCGTCCCAAATCAAATAAACAGCGGACACAAATTGAGCTGCAACAAAATGATGGCACTTTCGTTGAACTTTCAAAAGCCAGTCAATTGGTAAAAGCGATTGCTGGGCAAGGGCAAGGCGACCACCGTTTTTATTTTCCAAAAGAAATGGTTGACCTTTCGCTACAAGCCAACTATGATTTATTTGGAGCAACTTATGATGAATTTAAAGCCCACATCCATAATGGGGCTTTAAGCGAATAGACTATTGGAGGAGAAAGCTTGATTAAATTAATTGCAATTGACATTGATGGAACACTTTTAAATAGCCAACATCAACTCACAGAGGAAGTAAAAATCGCTTTAAAAAAAGCGGAAGAAAAAGGGGTAAAAATCGTTTTATGTACCGGTCGTCCATTAACGGGTGTTCAATCTTTAATTGATGAGCTCGATTTGTATGGTGAAAATGACTATGTGGTGACATATAACGGCTCATTAATTCAAAAAACTAAGACTAAAGAAATTGTCTCTAAGTTTGAATTAACCTATGATGATTATTTAGCCATTGATACTTTGGCTCGAAAACTAAACGTGCACTTGCATACCGAGACTGCCGATACAATGTATACTTCAAATCGTGACATTAGCCGTTACACGGTTTTAGAATCTTTTTTAGTCAATATGCCTTTGAAATACCGTACGCAAGAGGAAATGACGGAAGAATTAAATATCATTAAAATGATGATGATTGATGATCCAGAAATCCTCGATCGGATTCAACCCCTCATTCCAACAGAATTTTTTGAACAATACACCATCGTTAAAAGTGCACCTCACTTCTTAGAGTTTTTAAATATAAAAGTTGATAAAGGTGCCGCTGTCAAGCGCTTAGCCGAACAATTAGGC
>CAYNOA010000119.1:0-6175 GCA_964398695.1 uncultured Enterococcus sp.
GGGATAAGCGTCGTTTCTGCTTGTTCTAAAGAATCAAAGACTAACCGATTTTTTTCAATTCCTCCTTCAAAAAAAACGAACGTTACTTCCTCTGAAGAAAGTTGATACTGCTCAAGCAAAGTCGAATCAGAATAAACGAGTGGATAAAAATAGATTTTTCGATTCACTTCTTTTTCTTGCTCATTTAAAATAGCTAACATTTTTTGATAGTTTTCAGTTGCTGGATTGGCTAATAACACAGAAATTGCTTTGGCTGATTTTACCGTAGGATCCAGTTGATTATAAGAAATCGGTTCAAGTACGTTGCTTTCATTTGGTTGAAAAATTAATACTTCCAGTTGTGATTGCCGAATCGTTGTACGAAAGTAAAGCAGTGAATAAAAAAAAGACACAAGCAAAAAAAGGGAAAATAAACTATAAAAAACACTTTTTTTAGGATTTTTCTTTAGCCGTGTGCCAATTTTCAACCAAAACTGGGACAACCAAAAACTAAAATGCCTATTTTGGGGATTTACTTTATCCATTTTTATCCTCCTTTAATGAACTTGATTTATTTTCATAGTACCAATTTCCTGTTAATTCCGTCAAGTTTAAGCGCTCAGTTATCGCTTCACAAGTAGGCAGCGTCTTTGATTTTTGCTATACTAAACAAAGAGCAACCATACCCAAAGGAGGTGTTATTTTTGAAACACGAGCTGATTAAATTGTTGGCGCCTTATTTTGAAATACTAGTTATTATTTTAGATTTACTTTGTGTTATTATCTTACTTTGGGGAATCACCATTGCAGCAAAAGATTTTTTTCTTTCTGAGTGCAAGCGGCCCAGTCGAGAAGACGCTGTTAAAGAAATTACGTCGATTCGTAGCCTTCTCGGTAGCTATATTTTGTTAAGTTTAGAAGTTTTAATCGCGGCTGATATTGTCGATTCCATCGTTAATCCCTCTTTGCAAGACTTAATCATTCTAGGGTCGATTGTGATTATCCGAACCGTTCTATCCTATTTCTTACACAAAGAAATTGAAGATACCCAAAGAGAACAACTCGGACAAAAAAATATCATCAGAAATAAAAAAGAAACGAGGAATGAATAGATGTCGTTTGACGGAATCTTTACGCACTTAATAGTTCATGAACTCTCTGAACAATTAATCGGTGGAAAAATCAGTAAAATTCACCAACCTTACCCCAATGAATTAGTCTTAGTGATTCGCTCAAAAGGTAAAAATCATAAATTACTTCTCAGCGCTCATCCGAATTATGCAAGAATTCAATTAACTAATATGGCCTATCAAAATCCTGATACACCACCAAACTTTGTGATGCTACTACGTAAACATCTAGATGGAGCCATCTTGCAAACAATCGAACAAATTGAAAATGACCGTATCATCCATTTTACTTTTAGTCATCGTGATGAACTAGGTGATTTAGAAGCCCTCGTCTTAGTGGTTGAACTGATGGGACGACATAGTACGATTTTATTGTTAAATCAAACGAATCATAAAATTCTGGAAGCAATTAAACATATCGGTCCTTCACAAAATACCTATCGTTCGATTTTACCAGGGGCAACTTATACCACCCCACCCAAACAAAATAGTTTAAATCCCTTTACAGCGCCACCAGAAGCGATTTTCCAACAACTTTACCAATTGACTGAACTAAAAGCAAAAGCCTTGCAACAAGCTTTTCAAGGCCTGGGAAGCGATACAGCCAAAGAGCTTGCAAAACAGCTAGGAAAACAACCAAATGACAAATTAAAGGTTTGGCAACAAT
The DNA here is from genome assembly GCA_964398695.1 of uncultured Enterococcus sp. Taxonomy (GTDB): domain Bacteria; phylum Bacillota; class Bacilli; order Lactobacillales; family Enterococcaceae; genus Enterococcus_I. The sequence continues at coordinate 1,777 of CAYNOA010000119.1, forward strand.
TTTTCGCAAAACTAAAACAGCCACAGCCGGTGATGGTTGTCACTGAAAAAAAAGAATTCTTTACCCCTTTTTTATTTGAATCCATGCTAGAAGAAAAGGCCCAAATCACTGAGTACCCAACATTGAGTGCACTTTTAGATGGTTTTTATCAAGACAAAGCTGAGCGAGATCGCGTCAAACAACAAGGCAATGAACTCATTAAACGCCTCTATAATGAAATCAAGCGAAATGAAGCCAAACTTAAAAAACGGCAAGCAACCTTATTTGAAGCCGATCAAGCCGAAATTTTGCGTCAAAAAGGCGAATTGCTGACGACTTATTTGCATCAAGTGCCGCGCGGAAAAAACGCAGTGACGCTTGAAAATTACTACGAAGAAAATCAGCCGGTTGTGATTGAACTAAACCCAGCGCTCACGCCTAATCAAAATGCCCAAAAATATTTTCAACGTTACCAAAAATTACGGAATGCACGCAAATTACTGGATCAGCAGATTGCTGAAACGACTGCTGAAATTACCTATTTACATAGCGTGCTCGCCCAAATTGAAATTGCGACTCCCATGGATTTAGACTTAATCAAAGAAGAGCTCATGGTTGAAGGCTATCTGAAACGACCTGCAATGAAACAACGAAAAAGTACCAAAAAATCACAACCTGAAGTTTTTTACGCTAGTGATGGAACCGAAATCCTAGTCGGACGTAATAATCTCCAAAATGATCAATTAACACTAAAAGCCGCCCGAAAGACCGATTATTGGCTTCATACGAAAGATATTCCCGGTTCGCATGTGATTATTAAAAGTGCCAATCCTAGTGAAGAAACCATTTTAGAAGCAGCTGAAATTGCGGCCTATTATTCAAAATACCGCCATTCTGCCCGGGTCCCTGTTGACCTTGTTCAGGTTAAACATATTCGCAAACCCAATGGTTCAAAACCAGGTTACGTGATTTATGAAAACCAAACGACTTATTTTGTCACCCCAGAAGAAAAAAGAATTCAAAAGTTAAAAGAACCCAAAGTTTAGGTTTTAATTTTTGAATGATTGCTTGATCATTTTTTTAAACGACGATTCATTGGGAATTGTCGTTTAAAAAACAACAAAAGTGTGATACGAGTCTGTTCAAAAACGACTTGTATCACACTTTTGTTATACGCTTATTTTAACCAGTTTACAGGATCTTTTTTCCAATTAGCTAATAATTCTAAATCAGCAGCTTTAATATAGTTTTCTTCTAACGCGCTTTCTAATAACGTTGTATAATTCGTTAACGTTATTAATGGAATTCCAGCTGCTTCAAAGTTTTCCAAGCCTTTTGGTAGTTCATAGGTGAAAATCGCCGCAACACCTAAGACATCTGCTCCCTCACGTTTAGCTGCGCTACATGCTTCTAATACGCTGCCACCAGTTGAAATTAAATCCTCAATCACAACCATTTTTTGACCTTCTGTAATGCGACCTTCAATCTGATTGCCTTTGCCATGATCTTTGGCTTTACTACGAATGTAAACCATTGGTAAGTCTAAAATTTCAGCAATCCAAGCTGCATGAGGAATCCCTGCCGTTGCTGTACCCGCGATTACTTCTACTTCTGGAAATTGGGCTTTAATTTTCTCAGCCAGTCCTTTGGCAATTTCACGACGAACTTTTGGATAGCTCATTGTCATGCGGTTATCACAATAAATTGGACTTTTAATCCCACTTGCCCAAGTAAATGGGTCTTCTGGGCTTAAAAATACGGCTTTAATTTCTAATAAATCTTTGGCAATTTGTTTTTCTAAAGTTGTCATTTAAACGACTCCATTCCATTCATTTTTGATTGCTAAATAAGCTGCATAAGGATTTTCAGCTTGAGTAATTGGCCGACCGACCACAATCGTATTTGAACCAATTTCACGGGCTAGTTTCGGTGTAACCACGCGTTTTTGATCACCAACAGCCGCGCCACTTGGACGAATTCCTGGAGTCAAACACATAAAGTCTTGGCTGGTTGCTTGGTGAATTTTATCCGCCTCTAAAGCGGAACAAACGACACCCGCTAACCCGGCCTTTTGGGCACATTGCGCGTAATGTAACACGCTTTCTTCCAAAGTAACCAAAATTAATTGGTCTTGTTGCATTTGTTCTTGTGAAGTCGAAGTTAACTGTGTTACCGCAATCAGTTGAGGAATCGCCGTACCAGGCTTTGTTCCACGAACTAGTCCTTCTTTTGCGGCTTGCATCATTTCAATGCCACCAGCTGCATGAACATTGGTAATCGCAACCCCTAAATTCGCAATGCGTTCCATCGCTCGACTAACCGTATTAGGGATATCATGTAATTTTAAATCTAAAAAGATGTCATGGCCCAAATCTTTTAACCAGCGAACAACCTCAGGTCCTTCTTGGTAAAAAATTTCCATGCCCACTTTTACAAAAAGTTTTTCTTCTGCCGGAAACTTTAGTAAAAATGTTTCGATGGCGGCTTTTGATGGGAAATCTAAAGCAATAATTGGTCTTTCAATCATCCTCGTCTGGCCTCTCTTACTTCTTTAATGAGTTGTTCTAATGACGCAATGCCTAATTCTTTCATTCGAATCGGCAATTCTTCAATGAGTTTTGGACAGATATAGGGATCCGTAAAGTTTGCTGTTCCCACAGCAACCGCGCTTGCACCGGCCATATACATCTCTAAAACGTCATCGACAGTCATCACCCCACCCATCCCAATAATTGGCAAATCAGAAATACCTGCAACTTGATGAATTAAACGAATCGCTACCGGTTTAATCGCTGGACCGGATAAGCCACCGGTTTGATTAGCTAAGATTGGTTTGCGTGTTTTCAAATCAATCCGCATGCCAAGTAGCGTGTTAATCATCGTAAAACCATCGGCGCCACCGGCTTCAATCGCTTGCGCAATCGGAACAATATCGGTTACGTTTGGCGATAATTTCACGTAAATTGGCACAGCAGATGCTTTTTTAACCGCTTCAGTTAATTCACGAGCCACTTTAGGATCCGTTCCAAAAGTAATCCCACCGCATTTAACATTCGGACAAGAAATATTTAATTCAATGGCTTTCACATTCGGCGCTTGACTAATCGCCTCACAAACCGTCACATAATCATCTTGGCTCGCACCGGCTACGTTTGCAATGATTGGTAAATCAGGATGCATTTGATGGAGTTCTGGTAAAATCTCTGTCATCACGACTTCTAGTCCCGGATTTTGTAAACCAATCGCATTTAGCATCCCACTTGGAGTTTCAGCGACACGTGGCGTTGGATTACCAAACCGAATTTCTGGTGTTGTCGCTTTAATCATGACGGAGCCTAATTGACTAATGTTGTAATATTGATTGTACTCTTTTCCAAAACCAAAACAACCACTGGCTGGAATAATGGGATTTTTTAAATCTAAACCAGGGAGTTTCACTGCTAATGGATTATTTGTCATCATAGTACCACCTTTCCAGCCGGGAAAACCGGTCCTTCATCACAAATCTTGAGACTTTTTAGTCCAGTCGGATCGTCTTTTACTTTGCAAACGCAAGCGTAGCAAGCACCCATCCCACAAGCCATTCGTGATTCAAGTGATAATTGGACATTTGCGACGGTATCTACAAAACGATCTTCAACGGCTTGCATTAACCCTTTACTACCACAAGAAAAAACAGCAGCAGGCAGTGGAGAAGTCATCGCGTCTAATAAATGACCGACATGGCCATGAACACCATAGCTTCCATCGTCGGTTGCAATGTGCGTTTCACCTAGCGCTTTAAATTCTTCTTCGTAATATTTTACTTCATTTGACGCATAGCCTAAGAAATGAACGGGTTTTACACCGATTGCGACTAATTGTCTAGACAGCTCATAAAGTGGCGGGATTCCAATTCCCCCGCCAACTAAATAAGCGCTGTCTCCTTCTTTTAGATTGGAAAGGGAAAATCCGTTACCTAATGGTCCCATCACATCGAGAAAATCCCCTGCTTGCATTTCCGAAAAGGCTTGTGTACCATCGCCTTCAATTCGGTAAATAATTCGGCAAGTGCCTGCTTCTTGATTAATCTCATTAATACTAATTGGGCGACGTAGCAATAAATCCGCACGAGGGACGCGAATGTGTAAAAACTGGCCCGGCGTTTGCATTTTTTTAACTAATTGACCTTTTAGTGTCATTTCATAAATCTTTGGTGCTAATTCTCGTTGTGAGGTGATTTCCATCATTTCAATTTTCACGAGATGATCCCCTTTCAAATTTAAATTGCGATTGTTGAGAATCCTCTTGATTCCATTACTTTCAAAATGGCATCGGCTGTATCAAGAGAGGTAAATAAAGGAACCCCATGTTCAACGGCTTCACGACGAATAATAAAGCCATCTTGTGACGCATTTTGACGATTTTTATCCATTGTATT
>CAYNOA010000120.1:0-2526 GCA_964398695.1 uncultured Enterococcus sp.
GAGAAACTTCTTCGCTCATGAATAGTGCTCCCTTCAATTAATAAAAAATCTGGTGCAATCTGCAATGCTGCGACGGCTTGAAGCATCGCTTTTTTACTTGCTTGATAAATATTGATTTGATCAATTTCATTGGGGCTCACTTGTCCAATTCCAATGGCGAGGGCTTTTGCTTCAATTTCTTGTTTTAAAGCCATTCTTTTGCTCTCACTCAATTGTTTTGAATCGTTTAGCCCTAAAATGACGCAATCTTTAGGCAAAATGACCGCTGCTGCCACCACTGGACCAGCTAATGGCCCGCGCCCTACTTCATCAATCCCAGCAAGAAACTGAAACCCCTTCTGATAGGCGTCTTTTTCAAAAAGCGTTTTTTCTTGAAATTGCTCAATGAGTTGTTGCTCTTTGGCCACTTTCTTTTCTAATTGAATAATTAACTTTTGAACACCTAAACGAGCATCTTGTCTTAATTCATTGACATAGGGATTAGACAAATCATTGATTTTCGCCAATTTTTCTTTGATTGTAGCAATCGATTCATTTTTCGTCATCTTCTACACTCATTTCCTCATAACGATCCAGCGTATAACCACCTAAGCGACCTTGACGAATATCATAAATCACTCGTTCACTCCCTCGTTCATAATCCTCTTTAAAGCCTAATTTATCAGTGACTTTTATTAATAATTCTGGTCCTAGTAATTGCACTTCCTCATCAGAAAGGTGGTAACGTTTCTTTAAAGCGGTAGGATAGTAACGAGCAAAGAAGTCTAAGCCGTAAATTGCGATATCATCAAGATGCAAAAGTTGGTCTTTAATCGCACCGGTCAAAGCTAATTTTTTCCCAATTTCTTGGTCTTCAAAGCGGGGCCACAAGATTCCCGGAGTATCTAATAACTCCAAATCTTTCCCAGAACGTAGCCATTGTTGCCCTTTCGTTACGCCAGGTTTATTACCAGTTTGGGCAATTTTTTTACCCACTAAACGGTTCATTAAGGTTGATTTTCCGACATTGGGAATCCCAATAACCATGACGCGAATCGCTCTTGGTTTTAGCCCTTTTGCTTGATCACGTGCGATTTTTTCCTTCAAAACTTCTTTGGCTTTGGCATGAATCACTTTGATTGACTTATTTTCTTGGGCATTAATCGCTTGTGTATAAAAGCCTTTTTTTTCAAAATACTTTTCCCATAATTTAATTTGTTGCGCATCGGCTAAATCTGCTTTATTGATTAAAACTAAACGTGGTTTTTGCTGTAACAGTTGATCAAGCATGGGATTTCTTGAAGACAGCGGTAAGCGTGCATCCACTAATTCAAAAACAATATCAACATATTTTAATTTTTCACTAATTTCGCGACGGGCTTTCGCCATATGTCCTGGAAACCATTGGATTGTCATCGATTTATTCCATTCCCTTCTTATAAAATGCCCAATTAATTGTAGCATTTTCGTTTCACATTGTATCACATCTTATAGTTAAACGACATCTTTCTAAAAGAATATCGAACCATTTCCATTTATTGAACTTCCCTTTTTATTCAATAATAAAGAAACCCTCAATGAATCAAAAGAACAAAAAGAAGCAGGAATTCAGTTCCCACTTCTCAAAATTCAAATCAATTGACTCACTCAATCTGCTTTAAGGAAGAAAAGCGCTCGTTTTCCTTTAAATCAAACGAATCCGCCATAAGGGATAAAAAACCATTCGGGCTTTTCCAATAATATTTTCTTCCGAAATGGAACCAAAAGACCGACTATCTTTTGAGACTCGGCGATTATCTCCGAGTACAAAATAGCTCCCTTTCCCAAGCTTTTTAACTCCCATCAACTCAGAAAATTCAAAATCATTCGTGAACGGAATGGCTTCATGGTCTTCGGCTAAATTATCTTTTAGGAAATTCTCGTTGACTTTTTCTTCATTAACATACAATTGGTTGGCGCGATAACTAATCGTATCTCCAGGCAACCCAATGACTCGTTTAATATAAGTTGTTCCATCATTCATCCGAAAGACAATAATATCAAAACGTTTAATCGAGGTGAACTTTTCCATCAAAACAAAATCACCTTGCATCAAAGTACTGTTCATTGAATTTCCTTCGACTGGAACAGGAATAAACACAAAGCCACGAATAATCAAGGCAATGAGACTGGCTGAAAGCGTATATTTAACAATTAACCAAAAAGTATCGCTAATCGTGTTTTTCTTCAATTTCTAGCCTCTTTTCACTGAATCATTTCAACTAATGTTTCAAACGCTTTTTGGCGCATTGGGTCGGTTTCTTTTAATTGCTGACTTAAACGCATTTCAATCTGAATTGCTGTCTCTTCATCGACTTCACCCGTTACTGCCAATTGATGATCACTTTGAAATTGTTCGACTGCGCGTTTCGTTGCTTCAGAGTATATAGCTTCTTGCGAGCTTAAGTAACCCAAGGCTTGTAAAAATTGGTTTAAGGTCGAAACTTCTGCTTGTGTATCGTTTAATTTTAATGACACAATCAAATGAAAAACCACAAAGATTTCTTT
>CAYNOA010000120.1:2536-6121 GCA_964398695.1 uncultured Enterococcus sp.
AATTTTAATGACTGTTTTTTACTTAAAGGATTTAAATAAGCGTAAGCAGGAAAATCAACAAAAACATCCGGTACCAGTCCGGTTTCATGCAACCAATTCCCGTCTGGCGTTAACCATTTTTGTACGGTTAACTTTAATTCACTTTGGTCTTGGAAGCTACTCACACTTTGAACAGTCCCTTTACCGTAAGTATTGACCCCAACAACTGGCACACCGGCTGACTCTTGTAACGCCGCCGCAAAAATTTCTGAAGCCGAAGCACTGCCACCATCAACTAAGACCACCACGGGCTCTTGAACTTTAAACCCTTGATCGAGGGCTTCACTGGCAAAGACTTCCCCAATTATTTGATCTTTTAAAGAAAATTGGACGATTTTTTGGCCGTTTACTAAAAACATACTGGCCATTTTTTCGACTTGGTCTAAGTAACCGCCTGGATTTTGCCTTAAATCAATTAACCAAGAGGTCGCTCCTTGCTTTCTAAGGGTTTCAATCATTTCTCTTAACTCTAGAGCGGTATTTTGGCTGAAACTCACAATTTCAATTTGGCCCACTGCTGGATTTTCACTTGCTAATTGACCATAAACAGAATAAATCGGAATCACATCACGCACGACTGAAACGTCAAAGATTTCATCTGCTCGCTTAATTTGTAATTGCACCGTTGAGCCTTTTTCTCCACGAATAAAAGAAACCACTTCAGAAAGGGATAAACCTTTCGTTAAGCGACCATCTACTTGTAAAATTTGATCATGTATTCTTAAACCGCTCTTTTCTGCTGGACTATTTTTCACAGGTGCTTGCGCAATTTCAGGTAAATCTTCAACTAATTGTAAAGTTGCCCCAATTCCTTCAAATTCGCCCGATAAACTATTCGTAAAACTTGTCGCTGCCTCTTGATCTAAATAAGACGTATAGGGATCTTCTAAAGAAGCCGCCATCCCTTTTAAGGCACCCTCAATTAAAGTGTTTGCGTCTACTTCTAGATAATATTCATTTTGAATTTTTGTGTATAACTGATGGACTTTTTCTAATTCATCATTTGCTTGAGGATTAGCTACACTAATCAGTTGTGGTTTTTGAAAGTGATAAACAAGCCCCCCACTAAGAATCGCCACACAGACCAATGAAATTAAATGACGGTGAAACGCAATGCCTGGTTGCTTCATCAATTTCTCCTTATGTTTCATTTTCTTCTAAATATTTCTCCCAAACTTCATCAAAAATCGTTAAACTTTCTAAGTAGTTCGTATTTAATTCTAAGTAATCAGAAATTCGGTGGTAATCATTGCTTTGTTTGGGAAATTGCAAATCCTGTTGCACATGCTGCGCCAAGCGACTCGTCTCATTCGGGTGCCGCGCGTCTTTTAAGGTCATTAAATATTGATAAAAAGTTTTTCTCATAATATCCAAGTATCCTTCATAAATTTCGCTCTTAAAGCATGATTTCGAGCAAAATTAGTCGGGTTTTTTTTATAGTAAGCTTGATGATACAACTCCGCCGGATAAAAAGGTTGAGCCGGCTCGATTTTTGTTACAATTGGTGCCTGAAAACGACCACTTGCTTCAAGCGCTTGCTTACTTTTTTCTGCAATCTCTTTTTGTGCTTCATTCATATAAAAAATCACTGGTCGGTAGCTATCCCCACGATCTTGAAACTGGCCAAAAGCATCGGTTGGATCCGTTTGTTGCCAATAGATTTCAACTAAATCCCGAAAAGAAATCAGTGTTTCATCATAAATAATTTCGACCGCTTCCGTGTGTCCCGTTTTTTGGGTACAAACTTGTTCATAAGTCGGATGAGCAACATGCCCACCGGTATAACCAGAAGTCACACTATAAATTCCTGGTAATTGATCAAAAGGTTGCACCATGCACCAAAAACAACCTCCTGCAAAAATTGCTCGTTCCATTGTCTTCTACTCCTTTTGGGTTGACTTTGCCTTGGTTTCAGGCAAATATAAATTCACTTGAATGTCATCATCAACTAGATTTATTTTTTCTCCGCGTATATACATACCATTCGCTAATTCAAATTGATCCAAACGCAAAACGATGGTTCCTTCTTGAGGTACTACTTCAATCCATTCGGGAAGTTGTTTATTTCGACTAATAATCTTTAATACTTCATTCAGTGGAAGCCCTAAAGAACCAATCGACAAACTTTTCGCTTTTAGTTGAATATTCCCACCATCCATGACATAAGGATCAAAGTACAGGTAAAAGTTTAAAGGCATCCCTAAAAATTCAATTTGACCAGACAATAATGCTTCGCTCTTTAACACAAAAGTAAATTTTTGTTTGGAATCGGCTTGTAAGTCATCTAGAAAAAAAGCGACTAATCGATTCACTTGCTCTTTGTTACTCCGAATGTTTAAGACCGCTTCGCCGGCATTCGCTGTTACTTGCGTTTGTATTTGGGACAAGTCTTCTCGCTCTTGATTCACCCGACTATAAATCAAGAGAAATCCACCTAGTAGAATCCCAATCAAAGTGAGAAAAGCAATTTTCCAACCGTTGATTTTTTTAAGTCGTGTTTTTATTGTCGTTTTTTCTTCTTTTGTTAATTGATCACTCATCGCCTTACTCCTTACGTAACCAGCTGTTTTTTGTTGTATTCATTTTTCGGACAAATTCTTGGGCAATGATTTGATAGCCGTTATAATTCGGATGAAATTTGTCTCCTTCAAATAAAGCATTATTTCTTAAATCATTTAAAGAATCCGCTGCAACGATTGTATCATTTGAATCATTGACGTCTGCAATTCCTTCATACAATAAATCATTAATTGGAACAAAATAGACCAGATTCATCTCTTTTGTCACCTCTTCTGACTTTTGATTCCATTCATTAACGATGTCTTGCATCTCCACTATTTCTGGAAAATAAATATAAAAGGGATTGTAGATTCCTAATAAATAAATCGGGGCTTTTTGATTATAGTTGCGTATTTCATTTAGTAGTTCGGTTAAATCTTTTTGATACGTTTTCCCAGGTTTTTCAAAAGTTTTAACCGTTAAGCCAAAAATATTATTCTGGATGACTTTCATCAAATCATTTCCACCAACCGACACCGTAATCATATCTGCCGAAGCTAAGTTTGTTTGAATATTTTCATCTTTTTTTATTCTCTTTAAGACTTGTGGTGTGCGATTTCCAGCAACTCCAAAATTTTCAGTTTCAACACTAAGCAACTGATGCGTTTCTTGTAGTTGATTGGCAACTAGCGAAACATAGCCGCCACGATTGGTTTCATCGCCAACTCCTTCCTTTAATGAGTCGCCAATTGCAACAAGCCGAATTCGCTCTTTGTTGGCTGGTTCTTGCGTTTGATTAGCTAGATCAACCAATCTGGCTGGTGCTTTTGGGATAACCAAAGAGAATAATGCAAAAGAAATAAGTGCAATTAACACCACGCCGAAAAATTGAATAAACACTTTTTCGTACTTCATAAAATAACCTCTTTCTAATTCGTTCTTGGCTAATTTTAACAGATTTCACCCCTATTTGACACAGACAAGCCTACTTTTACCTAAAAAAATCATCCCCGATTCTTTTGCTCGAGGATGGTTTTTGATTATTCA
>CAYNOA010000121.1:0-6114 GCA_964398695.1 uncultured Enterococcus sp.
GTGCTTTAGCAACTAGCTATCCGTTTGAAGCTCGAAAGCGAAAGAGACTACAGGCTCGAAGCGGTCTCACGGTCCCCAAAGCCAATGAATTCTCGTAGGTGAGCGGCGCTTACAAAAGAAATTGGTGTTTAAATAGTTATTATTTTTATTTAAACACCGCTTTTATTTCTAAATAATCTTCTAAACCATACAAGCCAATTTCACGACCTAAACCGGATTGTTTGTAGCCTCCAAAAGGGGCTTTAAACGTTCGCGGCGCACCATTAATTGAGACATTCCCCGTGCGCAATTGGCGAGCTACTTGCATCGCTGCTTCTTCTGGACCAACTACCGCACCGGATAATCCATAAATCGAGTCGTTGGCAAGTTGAATGGCTTCTTCAATTGTTTCATAAGTTAAAACCGTTAAAACTGGGCCAAAAATCTCTTCTTGCGCAATCGTCATTTGATTCGTTACGTCCACAAAAACAGTCGGTTCAATAAAATAACCTTTTCGTGGTAATTTTTGCCCCCCAATGAATCGCTTCGCCCCTTCTTTTTCTCCCTGAGCGATATAAGCAAGAACTGTCGTTTCCTGCGTTTTTGAAACAAGTGGCCCGACTCGGTTATCTACCCTTTGGGGATCACCGATTTTTAACTGTTGGTAATACTCAACCAGTAATTCTTTCGTTTTGGCTAATTCGGTTTTAGGAATAAATAATCTTGAGAGCGCCGAACATGTTTGGCCTTGATTATCAATCACTGTTTTAGCTGCCAGTTCGATGGCTTTGGGTAAATCACCACCTTTTAAATAAATTAAGGCGGATTTTCCACCTAATTCTAAAATTAATTTCTTCACGCTTGTACTTGCTGCGGCATATAAAGACTTCCCGACTTCAGTTGAACCCGTAAAGGAAATGACAGCTACTTCTGGATGATGGGCCAAGTAAGAACCGACCTCACTACCACTGCCGGTTACTAAGTTAAACACGCCTGGCGGAAAACCAACTTCGTCAATGATTTTTGCATATAAAATCGCTGTCAAAGGGGTGTTTGTTGCTGGTTTTACGACCACCGTATTACCCGCTAACAAAGCCGGGGCGATTTTTCTTTGAATTTGACTCAGAGGATAATTCCAAGGGGTAATACAAGCCACCACGCCGAAACCTTCTTTAATAATCGTCGCATTCTCCCGCGTTTCTTCAAAGTTATACGAGGTAAATCCTTCTAATAAACTTGTTAACTCACGAATCGGCCCCCCCACTTGAACCTTGCGGGTAAATTCTAAAGCCGAACCGAGTTCTAAACAAATCGTTTGCGCCAACTCTTCTTGATATTTCACCAAGGCTGCTTTTAAACGTAAAAAATACGCGCTTCTTTCCTGTGCTTTAAGCGCTTGCCACATAGGATAGGCTTTTTTAGCGGCGGCTACTGCTTGATCGACTTCATTTGGTGTAGCCTGAATCACTTTGGCAATAAGCTCTTCTGTTGCTGGATTTAAAACCGCTGAAAAAGTCGATGATTCCCCCAATTGCCACTGCCCATCATAAAATAACTGATTGATTGTTTGCATCAAGATTCTCCCTTCTAAAAACAATAAAAAAGCGATGACTTTTTATTAAAAAGCTGGATCCTGTCTTTCTTTTTCTCTCGAAAGTTTCTTCGCAAAAAATTTGACTACCCTTACTCTTCTAACAAAATAAATCATCGCTTGCTTGATTCTTACAATAGTTCACTTCTCAACGTGGCGGCATCTTTTGGTGATAAAAATCTTGGTGCAATATCAAAAACCGTGTACGCGCCAAATTTTTGTTCGGCCGCTAATTTACTACAAGCACGCGCGTATGCTACAAGCACACTGGCAGTGAATTCTGGATTACTACCTAAAGTTAAGTTGTATTCAATGACTTGTTTGGTCTGGTCATTCGTTACGCCCGTATGTAGCACGGTTCCACCATGTGGCATCGCTTTATGATTTTGATTGAGTTCTTCTTGTGAAATAAAGTGAACTTCCGTGTCATAATCGGCAAAATAATTGGGCATTGACACAATTTCTTCGTGAATTTTTTCTGCATCGGCACCTGCTTCTAATACAACAAAGCATTCACGAAAATGTTTATCGCGCGTCGTTAATTCTAATATTTCGCCAGCTTTTAATTTTTCAATCACTGCGGTATTAGGAATGGTGTATTGCGTTGCATCCGCCACTCCTGCAATTCTTCTAAGCGCATCCGAGTGGCCTTGACTGACCCCTTTTCCCCAAAAAGTATGGGTTTGTCCTTGCGGTAAAATACTTTGTGCATATAAGCGGTTTAAACTAAACAAGCCTGGGTCCCAGCCAGTTGAAATCACGGAGACTTTATGATTTTCTTTAGCGATTGCATCAACTTTCGCAAAATGTTCTGGAATTTTTGCATGCGTATCAAAACTATCAACGGTATTAAAATGGCGGGTCAAATCTGGTGTTTGCTCCGGTAAATCGGTTGCCGACCCACCACATAAAATACAAACGTCAATTTCCCATTGATAATTGATTAACTCGTCCATCCGAAAAACACTCGCGCCGAGCGTTTTCACTGTTTCTGGCGAGCGACGGGTAAAGACGCCCATAATTTCCATATCTGGTGTTTGCTTAATTGCAAGCTCCACTCCACGTCCTAAATTTCCATATCCGACAATTGCTACTTTGACCATTTTCCATCACTCCTTCTCACAGTTAAATTGATTATACTACAAAGATGGGAAGATGATGAGATTTTTTTTAATTTAATTATTTGTATCTTTTAATTCTTTCGCCACATCAGCTATCCAATTCGTATTACGAATTAAGCCCCACCCTACTGCGACTAAATTCGTTTGCAATAGGAATTCACATAAACCTGGATTATCTAGTAAACCAACAGCTACAATAGGAATGGTTATCGCTTGTTTGAGCGTAGTCGCAGAAGGTACTTGATAACCTATATGAAGAGCAATGTTAAACCACCAGTTGATACGTCAATGCAATCAATCCCATCAGCTTCCAACCATTGAGCCATTTCAACTGGCGATAATAATAATGACATCTAAACGCCTTCTTTCTTAATTTTAAATCTACGGTACCAAAAAAGTCGATGCTTTGCATGTTTCAGCTAAAGTTGAGTTCGTTGACCGAAAAAACGATGCGTGTTATTTTGAAAGCAACAGTTATGAAATATTGGAATTCATCATGAATTTTCATCAACAACCGAATATTTTCGTCACCCAAGTTGAACTAAACGTCCACAACCTGACGCATATGAAGGAATTTTATACACAAGTTTAGGACTAAGACCATTACAAGAAACAGCTACGAGCGTTTCCCTTTCCGCCGATGGTCATCACACACTTGTCACACTCGTTGAGCACGCTGATTTCTTACCTAAGCCACGACGCTCGGCTGGAATATATCACTTTTCCTTACCGTTACCACAACGAGCAGATTTAGCTAATTTCGCTGCCCATTTACAAAAAATTGGCTATCCCTTTGGCACTTTTGATCATGGGATCAGTGAAGCAATCTATTTAAGTGACCTTGAAGGCAATGAAATTTACACCGATTTCTCTCCGGAAGAGTCGACTTGGCAAAGTGAACTCGTTGAGATGACAATTAATCCTTTAGATTTCAATGACTTATTCAAACAACAAACAAAAGCTGGCTGGCAAGGAATGCCCTCAGGTACTATCATAGTCCATCTGCATCTATATGCTTCTAAACTCGAGCAAACAAAAGATTTTTATACGAAAGGATTAGGCTTTAACATTGTTAGCCGCTATGCCAATCAAGCACTCTTTTTGTCTATGCGTAACTATCATCACCGATCCATCTGGTAATCAGCTACATTTAATGACTCTATAATAAAAAAATCCCCGACGTTAGATAGTCATCGGGGATTTTTTATAGTTCATAAACATTTTTCATATTAGCATCAACATCGACAAAATAACGACTCATTTTACCAGGATCGTAATAAACAGTCACTTGGTTACTTAAAAAAGGTATCGGGTCAAAACGTAGTAAACGGCTTTTAAAAATATATTGTTGCCCACGTGCGTCTTGATACGTACAAGTCAAATACATTTGATACTGCATATTTATTCGAACGTTCGAAGGAGCGATGGCTAAGTTGCTAGCAATGATCTGTCGTCCACGATTCTTTAAATCTTGCTCTTTTCTTTTTTGACGACTGTAAGAAATAAAAATCCCTAACCCAATACCCATTAAAATCAGTGCTGGCAAACCAAAAGATAACAAAAAGACAAGACGGAATATTGACTCTTCTGATACGTTTACGATCGTCCCTGTCGTGTCAAAATCAATTGTAATAAACTGCATTCCAATTGCAACGGATAGAAAAATCAGTCCCATTCCGATTAACAAAATGCCGATCCAACGAAGATTTAAATAAATACTTTTTCGACGCATTCTTTTCCCCTCCCAAACCGTCTCTAATTACTCATAGTTTACCACATTCGGGATTTTGACAGTTATATTTTTTTCTTTTTTAAATAAAACATTGTGGTGCAAGGAATGAGGTGAGATTATGCGAGTAAAAATTTCTAAATCAAAAAATTCCGAATTGCTCTATATCATCAAATCGATTTATATAAGATGAAGTTAGCCAAAATGAAGTACAAAAAGCAGTCATTTAGTAACCAAAAAAACTTAGATTTAAAAATCTAAGTTTTACAGATCAAATCAATCCTTGATTCATTTATGTTAATTAATCTCAAAACTTCAATCTTCTTAAGTAATATAAAAAGGATTCCCTATCATCAATCGTTTATCGGTTCTTCCCTTACCAGTTCCAAATACTTCTATTCTAAAATAACCACTTTCCAGTTCGACAGGTAGGTGAATCGTTTCTCCTATAACAATTTCCTCACAGCCGATAATTTGATTGTTTTGCCATAAAACAACCGTTGTTGGGTTAAAGTTAAACGTTTTTAATTTCGCTTGTGCTGTTGCTTCTACCGTTATCTCTAGTTGAGCTTTTCCTGGTAAAAGTTCTTGCCCCATGTGATAGACTTGGCCATTTTGTTGTAAATGAAGTGTCATTTTAGGCCCCAAAGAAATATAGTAGTTCCCCTCTTTCAAACTGGCTAAAATTACCTGTGTCGTCTTTTTTTTAGCACCAATATATGTTAAGGCGGTATTGTCTTTGGCTGCTTCTTCTCGATGCCAATCACGCCCGGCACTACACGAAATACGATAGCCCTGATTGAGCAAATCGACCCACATCTCATAGGCTAATTGACTACGGTAGTCGTCATCTGGGTTTAATCGATTCCAGACCTCAATAAAATCGACTAAATTGTAGTCGTTGACATGATAATCCCAATGGCATCCAGTACAAATCGGACTACCAATCGAAAATGGATGGGCAATTCCTGCAATGCCTTGTGCCTCTTTCACTTCAATTAACGAAGCATCAATCGTTTCGATTGTCGCTTTACGCCAATCGACCACACGATTCGCCCCAATCACTAATAAATGCCCAAAAAAAGTAGTCCACTCCATACCTGGTAAAACAAGTAACTCCCCTGTTTCTAGCGACTCAAATTCTCGAGCTGGTGCCATCGTATTATGATCGGTAATGGCTAAAATATCATACCCAAAGGCATGGGCTTGTTCTAGCAGTTCTGCTGTTGAAAAGTCCCCGTCACTATGACGTGTATGCGAATGCAACTCGGCTAAATAATAGTTCATTTTGACAACACTCCTTTAACCATTAACTCTACTGTGACTCCCGATTGTACACAATGCAAATTCAACTGAATTTCCCATTGGCCACTACAGACCTTTTGGGGAATAAAGCCCCATGAACTTCCTTTTTCAGAAATAATAATTTCTTGTTGTGTCTCTTTATTATGCCGGCAGCCAAGATATTCGCCTTCGCAAGCTAATGATATGGTAACCAAATTTTTCAATGGTAAAAAATCCATTGATCGTAAGTTTTTCTCCCAATCATATTGGGGTAATGTTTCTTCAATCACACGGATGGCTAAGTCTTTTGGCACCTCTTGCGGGCTATAGGAAAAGGCTATATGTAGGGCTTCGTAGTCTTGGTCAAGAAAGATCTTTATTTTTTTATGTTGTTGATTATCTAATTCTGT
>CAYNOA010000122.1:0-6106 GCA_964398695.1 uncultured Enterococcus sp.
TTCTTTAACTGCTGCAGGAGCGCCGTCAACTAAAGCTTTTGCTTCTTTCAAGCCTAAACCAGTTGCTTCACGAACTGCTTTGATAACTTTAACTTTTTGGTCACCAGCTGCCGTTAATTCAACAGTGAATTCTGTTTGTTCTTCAACAGCCGCAGCACCAGCAGCAGCTACAGCTACAGGAGCAGCAGCAGATACGCCAAATTCTTCTTCGATAGCTTTAACTAAGTCGTTTAATTCTAAGATTGTCGCGCCTTTTAGCTCTTCGACAATGTTCTCAATGTTTAATGCCATTTTTATTTCCTCCATTTAATAAATAATTATTATTTTCTTATTTAGGCAGCGATTAAGCAGCGCCTTCTTCTTTTTCGATCACTGCATTGACAGCGTAAGCCACGTTGCGGACTGGCGCTTGTAGTACAGATAAAAGCATAGATAAAAGACCTTCGCGGTTTGGTAATTTTGCCAAAGCGATAATTTCTTCCAAAGTAGATACTTTTCCTTCGATAATACCACCTTTGATTTCTAATGCTTTTGCGTCTTTTGCAAATTCGTCGATGATTTTCGCAGGTGCGACCACATCATCATTACTGAATGCAACAGCAGTTGGGCCTGTGAATACTTCATCTAAACCTTCTAAACCTGCTGCTTGAGCTGCACGTGAAAGGGTAGAGTTTTTGAACACTTTCATTTCAACGTTTGCATCGCGTAATTGTTTACGTAAGCGAGTTACTTCATCTACAGTTAATCCACGGTAATCAACGATGACTACAGATGCGGCTGCTTTGAATTTCTCAGTTACTTCTTCAACTAACGCTGCTTTTTTAGCAATAATTGCTTCACTCATTATAAATTTCACCTCCTGATTTTGATGGAAGGGTTACTTGTAGAACACAAAAAACCCTATGCCACCGCAGACATAGAGGGACTATTGATTTTCTCAATAAACGTCCTCGGTAGGATTTATGACCATGGTCACCTACTGTCTTCGGTACAGTTAATATTTAACCTTAGTTACCTTACCATAGATAAGGTAACTAAGTCAACTATTTTTTAATTTAAATTAAAATGAAGCTTCGTCTACATGGATACCAGGGCCAAATGTTGTTGTAACCGTGATATTTTTCATGTATTGACCTTTTGCTGCAGCTGGTTTCGCTTTTAACAATACGTCATGAATTGTTTTGAAGTTTTCAACTAATTTTGCATCATCAAATGATACTTTACCGATTGGAACATGGATGTTTCCAACTTTGTCTACACGGTAAGTTACTTTACCAGCTTTTACTTCTTCAACTGCTTTGGTAACGTCCATTGTTACTGTACCAGTTTTAGGGTTAGGCATTAAACCTTTAGGACCTAAAACGCGACCTAGTTTACCAACTTCAGCCATCATGTCTGGTGTCGCAACAACTACGTCAAAGTCGAACCATCCGCCTAAGATTTTTTGAGCTAAGTCTGCTTCACCAACGTAGTCTGCACCCGCTGCTTCTGCTTCTTTTGCTTTTTCGCCTTTAGCGAATACTAAAACAGATTGTGTTTTCCCTGTGCCGTTTGGTAAAACAACCGCACCACGGATTTGTTGATCCGCTTTTTTAGGGTCGACATTTAAACGATAAGCAACTTCAACCGTTGCGTCGAATTTTGCAATATTTGTTTCTTTTGCTAATGCTACTGCCTCTTCTAATGAGTAAGCTTTTGTTGCATCAACTTTTTTTAATGCTTCTTGCATTTTTTTGCTTTTTTTAGCCATTTTTGTGTTTCCTCCTTATGTGGTTATAACGGTAGAACCTCCCACGTATCCTATATTTTTCAATACAGTACAAATCTGAGAAGCTACTTCCTTAGGGTCGTAAAAATTATTCTACAGTAATCCCCATGCTTCGTGCAGTTCCTTCAACCATGCGCACTGCGGCTTCAACTGACGCTGCGTTTAGGTCTTCCATTTTAAGTTCAGCAATTTCTTTTACTTGATCTGCTGTTACTTTAGCAACTTTTGTTTTGTTTGGTGTACTTGAACCTTTGTCAACGTTGGCTGCTTTTTTAAGTAAAACAGCTGCTGGTGGTGTTTTTGTAACGAATGTGAATGAACGGTCTTCGTATACAGAAATAACAACCGGAATAATTAAACCTGCTTGATCTGCTGTACGTGCGTTGAATTCTTTTGTGAATCCCATAATGTTAACGCCCGCTTGACCTAATGCAGGACCTACTGGTGGAGCTGGTGTTGCTTTACCTGCAGGAATTTGCAATTTAACGATTTTTTCAACTTTTTTTGCCACGAGACATACCTCCTTGAGTCCGTGATGTGGTTAATTGGAGATCCAAATTTCTCCTCCCACTTTGTTACCATGTGCTTTCACTAAAACGCACACTCAAAATATTATAGCAAAATAAAAATAAATTTCAACTATTTTCTTTTTAAAAATAAAAATAAAAGAAACAACTCGCTCTTTACTTCTCTAAAATTTCTTTTGTTAAACGTTTGGCCGTTGGTGTTACCGCTAAGCCACCTTCTGCGGTTTCTTTAAAGATGGCGGGCATTTGTCGACCAACTTGATACATTGCTTGTACAACTTCATCGGCGGGAATCACACTTTTAATGCCGGCCAAAGCCATATCTGCTGAAATAAACGCTTGAGAAGAACCTAAAGCATTGCGTTTGACACAAGGGACTTCGACGAGCCCAGCCACCGGATCACAAATCAAACCCATCATATTTTTCAAGGTGATGGCAACGGCCTGTGCGGCTTCTTTTGCACTCCCACCTTTAGCTAAGACTAAGGCGGCCGCCGCCATCGCACTCGCTGAACCAATTTCAGCTTGGCAACCGCCTTCTGCTCCTGAAATGGATGCGTTATTGGCCATAATTAAGCCAAAAGCCCCCGCTGAAAATAAGAAATCTAATTGTTCTTTGCGCGATAAGTTTAGTTTTTCCCGACAAGCCATCAAGACCCCTGGAACCACCCCAGCACTTCCAGCTGTTGGTGTCGCACAAACCAGTCCCATTTTCGCATTGACTTCATTGACACCAATCGCATTACGAACTGCTTGCAAAATCAAATCGCCACTTAAAAAATCGCCACGCATTAAATAGTCGTTCATTCTTTTCGCATCGCCACCTGTCAGTCCCGTCACAGACGTCACGCCTGCAATTCCTTGTGCGACCGATTGCTCCATGACGGTTAAATTCCGCTCCATCAAGTCTAAAATTTCAGTTCGAGTACGCCCCGTCAATTCAATCTCTGTTGCAATCATAAGTTCTGCCACACTCGAGTAATTTTTGCTTTGGGTAACTAACTCTTCAATGGAATAAAACATTCGCTTTTTCTCCTTTAACCAAAATAAGAGGCGCTGTAAATATGATCGATCTGTCGAATTTTTTCAACAAAGCCTTCTTTACGCTCATCCGTTTCAATAATCATAATCGCTTTTTCCCCTTTTGATTCACGCGTAACAGTCATGGTACCGATATTCACATCGGCTTCGTAAAATAAATTTGTCACCTTGGCAATGACACCGGGGATATCTTTTTGCACAATGATATAAGTCGGTGTTCCAAGTGATAAGGACAGCTTAAACCCATTAACTTCAGAAATTTGAATATTCCCGCCACCAATCGAAATACCAGTAACCATTAATTTATGTGCCCCTTTACTTACTTTCAATTGAACCATATTTGGGTGTTCTGCTTGTTCTTTTTTAGGCACAAAGCAAACTTCCATGCCCAAATCGTGCGCAATTTTTAGTGAATCAGCTAGCCGTGGATCATCAGGTTCCATGCCGAGTAAGCCACCGACTAGTGCGACGTCTGTGCCATGCCCGCGATAAGTTTTAGAAAAAGATTCATATAAATAAATGTCAACTGCTTCTGGCTGTTCCCCAAAAATGCGGCGAACCACTTTACCAATTCGAGCCGCTCCAGCCGTATGTGAACTACTTGGACCAACCATAATTGGGCCAATAATATCAAAAACACTCCGATATTTCAGTTGCTTCATACTCTCACCTTGTTTCTTTTTCTTTTATTTTTTTCTTTTTTCGTTTTCATCCACCAAGAAAAACCACTCAGACTTTTTTTCTCTAAGTGGTTAGTGGTTGATCAAACTAATCGATCTTATCGACTTGATCGAAATCAAGTTCTGTACTTGTTTCACGACCAAACATTTCAATGTTAACTTTTAATTTTTCTTTTTCTTCATCGACTTCAGTGACATGACCTTCTAAGCCCGCAAAAGCACCTTCAATGATTTTCACCGTCTCACCGACAGAGATCACTAATTCTACGTTACGAGTGTTCATGCCTAATGAACGTAAAATTGAATTGATTTCTTCTGGTAATAAGGGAGCTGGTTTACTACCGGCACCGTGTGAACCCACAAAACCCGTCACGCCTGGTGTATTTCTGACAACATACCAAGAATCATCGGTCATAATCATTTCAACTAAAACATAACCTGGAAAAGTTTTATGCACGATTTCTTTTTCTTTGCCATTTTTGACTTCTTTTTCAGTTTCTTCTGGTACCACCACGCGGAAAATATAATCACCCATTCGCATACTTTGCGCACGCGATTCAATATTGGCTTTTACGCGATTTTCATAGCCTGAATACGTATGTAGGACATACCAACTTTTTTCAAAAGTTTCCATTTTTTTGCTCCTCGTCTTCATTTCTTTCATCCAAACAAAAAAACCTCAGTTTGCCCGAAGTTTTTCTCAAGAGTAATTATAACATTTTTTGTGTGCATTTACTAGTATTCGTATAAGGAACTACTTAATAATCCAACTAAAGAGTGACTGGATTCCTGAGTCCATTAAAAAGAATAATACAGCAAAAATAAGGGACGTCTCAATGACAACAATCGTGTCTTTACGCAATTGTTTGCCTGTTGGCCAAGTAACTTTTTTCATTTCTTCGATTGTACTACGAATAAATTTCATCATTTCACCCTCCTTTACTTTGTTTCTCGGTGAAGCGTATGTTTTTTACAATATTTGCAGAACTTATTCACTTCTAGACGGTCGCCTTTTTTGCCTTCGCTAACCGATTTTGAGTAATTGCGTGATCCACAAATGGAACAAGCTAACGCGGATTTCTTTACTGCCATTTCTTTTCCTCTCCTATCTATTCAAAAAGAAAGACTGATTGAAATAAAGTTATCATGATTTTAAAAACTTGTCAATTCTATCTATGCCTTTCTAATATTTTATGATATTATAATCTAGTTAGAAAAAAATGAGATTTGGAGGAGTGAAAATGTTGTTAGAATCTATCGTCATTCCTAAAAATTCAATGACGATTGTCAACGAATCACAAACTTTGGCCGAAGCCTTAGAAATTTTAGAAGTAACCGAGAATCGTTGTCTCCCTGTATTAGATGACGCCAACCGCATTTTTAGAGGGAATATTTATAAAATGCATATCTATCGACACCAAGCATCTGGCGGAGAGATGTCTTTACCTGTGACTTTTTTATTGAAGAACGCCACGAAGTTTATCTTCTTAGACGCTTCTTATTTTGATATATTATTTACGATGCGTGATTTGCCCTATATTGCTGTATTAAATCAAAAGAAAGAATTCGTGGGCGTATTGACTCACGAGAAAATGTTAGACGTCCTTCATGAGTTTTGGGCTGTTGATCAAAGTGGCTATATACTTACCCTCCAAACAAATGGGAAACAAACTGACTTAGCCGTTATTACAAAAATCATTTCCAAATACTCTTTTATTTTAAATCTCATCACTTTAAACACGGTCCCTCATAGTATGAAGCAAGAAATACTGATTACGTTACCTAAAAATATTCTTCCTTCAAATAAAGAAAAAATTTTGAACCGTGTACAAAAGAAAGGTTTTGCGATTCTTGATTTGGAAAACTTAGTGGACGACCTCGATGCGCAATTTCCCAGCTAAAGAACAGTGTTAAGCAATTTTTTAAGAATAAAAAGAAGACGTTTTCTTCAATGCCCACTGAGGCAAAGGCGGTTTTAATAATGCCCAGCTCATAACCAATCCAGGTGGAGATAATACCGATGGTGGCCACAGGGGCCGCCACCGCCGTTTTGAGCATGCTGACGGCAGGCCGCCTCGGCGACGTGTGCA
>CAYNOA010000123.1:0-6102 GCA_964398695.1 uncultured Enterococcus sp.
GGCGTTGTTCCAGCGTTAGTCAATTTTGATAATCCAGCCGTTCTGTTATCGATTATTGGCATTGTTTTAATGACCGTGTTAGTAATAATGAATGTCCGTGGGGCCATTTTGATTGGGATTGTGGGTACGACAATTATTGGTATTTTTATGAATGTCGTTGATGTCAGTGCGATTGATTGGCATGCAAATTCTTTAAGTAGCTCAATCAAAGAATTAAACGTGACTTTTGGAGCAGCGTTTGGACCAGAAGGGATGCAATCACTCTTTGCGGACTCTTCAAAAATTCCACAAGTAATTATGACAATTATTGCTTTTAGTTTATCCGATACTTTTGATACCATTGGTACTTTTATTGGTACGGGTCGACGCACCGGGATTTTCTCAGAAGAAGATGAAGAAGCTTTAGAAGATAGTAAAGGTTTTTCAACGAAAATGGATCGGGCTTTGTTTGCTGATGCGGTCGCAACATCGATTGGGGCCATCTTTGGTACTTCAAATACAACGACCTTTGTTGAATCTGCTGCCGGGATTGGCGCTGGTGGGCGAACGGGTTTAACTTCTGTGGTGGTTGCAGGCATGTTTTTATTAAGCAGTTTCTTTTCACCAATTATTTCGATTGTACCAGCTCAAGCAACGGCTCCAGCTTTAATTTTAGTGGGTGTAATGATGATGGCTTCCTTCAAAGATATTAATTGGACTGATTTAGAAGAAGCAGTTCCAGCTTTCTTTGCTTCTATTTTCATGGGCTTATGTTATAGTATCTCATATGGTATCGCAGCTGGTTTTATCTTCTTTGCCATTATAAAAGTGGTCAAAGGAAAAGCCAAAGAAGTGTCACCGATTTTATGGATTGTCAATCTTTTGTTTATTTTAAACTTTATTATTTTAGCCATGCTAGGCTAAAGCTTTAAAAAGAGAGTGGGTTGTTACAGGTGACTGTACCCACGCTCTCTTTTTTTTTTGTAAAAATAGCAATCAATGAGAAACAAGCTTCAAGAGGGTTGGCAAATAGCCCATAAAAAAAGTCGATGAGAAAGCGTCATTTTTAATTGAAAAAAAATTAAAATCGGCTATAGTGGAAAGGAAAGAAGGTTTTAGTGTGAAGATAAATTGGAAACGAAATTTGTATATTTCTTGGATTGGTTGTTTTTTTACGGGTGCAAGCTTCAGTCTAGTCATGCCATTTATCCCATTATATATTGAAGAGTTAGGTACGCCCAAGGGACAGGTGAATTTCTTTGCGGGATTATCGATTTCCATTACTGCATTAGCTGCGGCTTTAGTCGCACCAATTTGGGGAAATTTAGCCGATCAAAAAGGACGACGCTTAATGATGATCCGAGCGGCCGCAGGGATGACTTTTACCATGGGCGCATTGGCTTTTGTTCCAAACGTTTATTGGCTACTGACCATGCGCTTTTTAACCGGTATCTTATCAGGCTATATTCCTAATGCAACGGCGTTAATTGCCTACCAAGCACCAAAAGAAAAAAGTGGGTGGGCGCTAGGAACCTTGGCAACTGGGGCCATTGCTGGAAATTTAATTGGTCCTTTAATAGGTGGTCTTTTAGCCGAGATTCTCGGAATGCAAAATGTCTTCATTGTCACCGGTATTATTTTATTTATTACGTTATTATTAACGATCTTTTTTGTCAAAGAAAACTTCGAACCAATTGAAAAAGGTGAAATGCTACCAATGAAAGCTATTTTGGGAAAAATGAAGCGCACGCCTGTTTTATACGGCCTATTCTTAACTTCACTCATTCTTCAACTAGGTATTACAAGTATTAGCCCAATTTTAACTTTATATATTCGCGAATTAAGTCATAACGTATCTAATCTCTTATTTGTCAGTGGTTTAATTGTATCGATTGCGGGTGTCTCAGCAATCATTTCTTCCCCTTTTTTAGGGCGTCTAGGGGACAAAATTGGCAATCATAAAATTTTACTGATTGGTTTAATTTTTTCTTTTTTCTGCTTTATTCCAATGGGATTCGTCAAAACATCTTTTCAACTAGGGGTTTTACGCTTCTTACTAGGTTTTTCCACAGGGGCTTTAATGCCTTCAATTAATACTTTAATTAGTAAGCTTTCGCCCCCTGAAGGCGTGAGTCGAATTTTCAGTTACAATCAAATGTTTAATAACTTTGGTCAAGTAATGGGGCCAATGGTTGGCTCGAGTGTCGCCCAAGGTTTTGGTTACCCAGCGGTATTTTTTGTGACAAGCGGTTTCGTCTTTTTAAATATTTGTATTTCCTTGTTTAATTTTCGTCATGATCTAAGAAGTAATCGCATTAAATAAAAAAAGACAAGCTTCCAAAATCACGGAAGCTTGTCTTTTCAACGAGGGTGTTTATACATTTTGTTCTTTAGGCGTCGAAACATGGCCGAGCACAATGATGAAAAGGCCAACGATTAATGAAAAGATGGTCGTTAAGGTGAAGTTATAGGTTTGATTGCTTAAAGCACTACCTAAGTAACCGACTACTTGACCCAATGCAAAAGCCCAAAAAATTGTCATGATATAGCGCAAACCAACACCTTCTTTCTATAAATTATATTTATTAAAGCAAATGCATTTTATCATAAAATTAGAAAATATAAAAGAAAATTAATGAAAATAACCACTCAACGCAACATTTTAGTTGGTTTTTGTTGGAGAATTGTTTGATAGTGGATGGAAAAAGATCAAGGAGGGGTGCCATGTCAACGCCACAACTAACAACCATTACGGCCTACTCATTATTACAAAGTACCATTAAAATTCCAGAGTACGTAAAGACCGCAAAAGCTCTCGGTTATAACCAATTAGGGATAACCGATATTGATAATCTTCATGGCATGTTAGCCTTTGTTGAAGCCTGCCAAAAAGCAGCCGTTAAGCCGATTATAGGCTTGACACTCGAATATAAGGAAGGTCAAAAAAATGGGGAAACAGCGGTCATTTATCTTTTTGCTAAAAATAATCAAGGCTTAGCCGAATTAACTAAAATTTCTAGCCATAAAAAAATCCATGGTACCATCACATTAGCTGAAATTGCGGCGACTGAAAATTTGGCCGTCTTACTCCCACAAGACAATGAATTGAGTCGTTACTTCGAAAAAAACGAAGAGACGGCAGAAGAAGCGCGCCGATTGGTTGCTTTTTTACAAGGGAAATTTGGGAAAGATAATTTATATTATGGTTTAGCCTATCAAGCTCAATTGTCTGAGCAATTGGCTGATTTTTATAGCCAACAGATGATTTTACCTTTAGCTTATCATGAAATTACCGCTTTAAAAAAAGAAGAGAGTTTTGCCGTTCAAGTGGCACGGCACATCAAAGAAGGAACAAAAATTCAAGATTTACGAACAGAGTTGTATGAATTTCAAGCAACTAACTATTTAATTGCCAAAAATGTGTTTGAAGAGTGGTACCAAGCAGCCGATTGGCAAGCAGCATTAACCAATGCTGAAAAACTAGCTAAAGCCTGCCAAATTGAGGTGAAACTGCATCAAAAATTATTGCCACAATTTCCACTGCCCAATCATGAACAACCACAAGATTATTTAAAACAACTATGTTCTCGTGAATTAACGAAGCGTATTAAAGAGCCAACGGCAGCTTACTTTGAGCGGTTGGATTATGAATTATCGGTGATTCATCAAATGGGCTTTGATGATTACTTTTTAATTGTTTGGGATCTAATGAAGTTTGCTCATGAGCAAAACATTGTGACCGGTGCAGGACGTGGTTCAGCAGCGGGCTCGTTAGTCGCCTATGTTTTGTCGATTACAGAAGTCGATCCGATTGCACACAATCTGTTATTTGAACGTTTTTTAAATCCAGAAAGACAGACTATGCCGGATATTGATTTAGATTTCCCCGATTATCGTCGTGAAGAAATGCTTCATTATGTCAAAAATAAATATGGACAAGAACACGTTGCCCAAATTGCGACCTTTGGGACCATGGCTGCTAAAATGGTTTTAAGAGACGTCAGTCGGGTATTTGGCTTGTCGCAAAGTGAAGCCAATCGTTGGTCAGCAGCGATTCCTAAAGAGTTAGGAGTCACTTTGGAACAAGCCCATCAAAAATCAAAGAACTTACAAGGATTAGTGAATGCCAATGAACGTTTTCAAAAGATTTTCCGCGTTGCTCAAATTTTAGAAGGTTTACCTCGCCACGTATCAACCCATGCGGCGGGTGTCGTCATTTCAGACAAAAATTTACTTGATCTGATTCCTTTGCAGGTCGGAACCGGAGAATTGTGGCTAACACAATATACAATGAATGACGTCGAAAAAATTGGGTTATTAAAGATGGACTTTTTAGGTCTGAAAAATTTAAGTATCATTGATTATGCCTTAAAATCGATTCAAAGGTTTCAAAAAGAACCCTTTGTGCTAAATCAAATTGCTTTTGATGATCCACAAACACTGCAGTTATTTCAAAAAGGGGAAACGACGGGTATTTTCCAATTTGAATCGCCGGGCATTCGAAAAGTTTTAAAAAAACTACAACCTGAAAATATAGAAGATATCGTCGCGGTCAATGCCTTGTATCGACCGGGTCCAATGGAAAATATTGATTCATTTGTAAACCGCAAAAAAGGTTTAGAGCCAATTATTTATCCAGATCAAAGCTTAATTCCAATCTTGAAAAATACCTATGGGATTATTGTTTATCAAGAACAAATTATGCAAGTGGCAGCTGTAATGGCTGGGTATCGTTTAGGTCAAGCGGATATTTTACGACGCGCGATTAGTAAGAAAAAAGCCAGCCTCATTGATGAAGAACGTATTCACTTTGTAGAAGGTGCCATCAGTCAAGGCTTCAGTCAAGTGAAAGCCCAAGAAGTTTACCAATACATTGAAAAGTTTGCGAACTACGGGTTTAACCGTTCCCATGCATTTGCTTATTCCGTGATTGCTTTTCAAATGGCCTATTTAAAAACGCATTTTCCAGGCCCTTTTTATGCGGCCTTGCTCCAAACAACGCAAAATCAACCAGAAAAAACGAAAGAATATATTTATGAAGCGAAAAAAGCGGCCATTCAAATTTTACCACCGGCCATTAATGCGAGTAGTTATGGTTATCGTTTAGTCAGTTTAACGCAAATTCGCTTTGGGTTAGGTAGCATTAAAGGCTTGCGCCGAGATTTCATCCAAGAAATCATCCAAGAAAGAAAGGCTGCGGGCCCATATTTGTCGTTTGAACAGTTTTTATATCGCTTGAATGCCAATCACGCGAAATGGTTAAAAGAAGAATATATCCAACCATTAATTTTAGTCGGCGCGTTTGATGAATTAGCTAGAAATCGCCATCAATTACTCACACAATTAAGTGATAAAATCCAAAATATTCTTTATAGCGGTGGCAGTATGGAATTATTGTCGATGTTAGAGTTAAAAGAGCGAACAGTGGTTGATTTTTCTTTATCCGAGCGCTTGGCCTATGAAGAAGAATACTTAGGGTTTTATCTTTCCGGGCACCCGAATAGTCAATACAAAAAAATTCATCAAAGAAAACAACTGACGCCTTTAAATGAACTTTTTGAAGAACAGAAAGTGAGCAGTTTACTCTACATTAAATCGATTCGGGAGATTCGGACCAAAAGAGGCGAGTTAATGGCAATTGTTGAAGGAAATGATGAAGTCGATTCAATTAGTGTGACCGTCTTTCCTGAATTGTATCGTTTCGTTCGCCAAATGCTAGTTGAAAATCAAGTTTTCTTAATTGAAGGAAAAGTGCAAAGAAGCAACTATAATGGTCAACTGCAAATGGTGGCTTACCAAATACAACACGCGGAAACACTTGAAAAATCATTTTCAAGTAAAATGTATTATATAAAAATTACCGAAGAAAAAAACAATGAAACAAGCATTGAGGCTTTTCAAGAAGTAAGAAAAAAATACCCAGGGGAAATTCCAATTCTGTTATTTTATGCCGACACTGGAAAGAAAGTCCTTTTCGAATCAGATAGAGGCTTTGCTGAAAGTCTGGAATTAGAGTTGGCTTTACTTGAAATCTTTGGCGTAGGAAATATCATTTTACAATAAACAATAAAAAGGGTTTTAAATAATATTCGAAAAACGTTTTCAGTAATTTTACATTCATTT
>CAYNOA010000124.1:0-6024 GCA_964398695.1 uncultured Enterococcus sp.
CATCGCTTAAAATTTCGTATGCTTCTGCGACCTCTTTAAATTTCTCATCTGCATCCGCTGATTTATTAATATCTGGATGATATGTTTTAGATAATTTTCGGTATGCTTTTTTTATCTCATCATCTGAAGCGCCTTTTTGAACTCCAAGGACTTCATAGTAATCACGTTTTGTTGCCATTGGCTACCCCCACTTTTAATCTTGTATTTCATCTTATGTATTTTAGCA
This sequence comes from uncultured Enterococcus sp., assembly GCA_964398695.1. Taxonomy (GTDB): domain Bacteria; phylum Bacillota; class Bacilli; order Lactobacillales; family Enterococcaceae; genus Enterococcus_I. The sequence goes on from CAYNOA010000124.1 coordinate 227, forward strand.
TAAATTTAGCAGTAGCAACATCATTTTAATTTTCTTTTAGCAAACATCTCAGAAAGAATCTTGAATCTTCCAATAGAAAAAGCCAAAGCGAATAAACTTTGGCTTCTTCACAGGTTACGTCATTAGTCGTTATCTACTTCTTCGAAATCTGCATCAACGACATCGTCTGCTCCACCTTGAGCGGCATTTGGATCTTGTTGTGCTTGTTGTTGAGCAGCTTGCTCATACAATTTAACCGTTAAGTTTTGAACGATTTCATTCAAAGCATCACGTTTTGTTTTCATTTCTTCAATGTTATTGGCTTCAACGGCTGCTTTTAATTCATCACGAGCGGCTTCGGCTTTTTGAACATCTTCTGCATCAACTTTTCCTTCTAATTCTTTCAAAGTCTTATCAACTGTAAATAGTAAAGAATCGACATCATTACGTAAATCGACTTCTTCTTTACGTGCTTTATCGGCTTCCGCATTTGCTTCCGCATCTTTCACCATGCGTTCGATTTCTTCATCTGTTAAACCTGAAGAAGACTTAATGGTAATTGTTTGTTCTTTTTGTGTACCTAAATCTTTCGCTGATACATTCACAATTCCGTTTTTGTCAATATCAAAAGTTACTTCAATTTGAGGAATACCACGAGGTGCTGCAGGAATATCGGTTAGTTGGAAGCGACCTAATGTTTTATTGTCTGTTGCCATCGGACGTTCCCCTTGTAACACGTGAATATCTACAGCCGGCTGGTTATCTGCTGCTGTTGAGAACACTTGTGATTTACTTGTTGGAATCGTTGTATTCCGATCGATTAAACGAGTAAATACACCGCCCATTGTTTCAATCCCTAAAGATAATGGTGTTACGTCAAGTAATACCACGTCTTTTACGTCACCACTAATCACGCCGCCTTGAATCGCTGCTCCCATTGCAACCACTTCATCTGGGTTCACCGATTTATTTGGTTCTTTTCCTGTTTCTTTGCGTACTGCTTCAACAACTGAAGGAATACGTGTTGAACCACCAACTAAAATCACTTCATCAATTTCAGATTGAGAAACGCCGGCATCTTTCAATGCTTGACGAACTGGAATCTTTGTTCTTTCGACTAAATCAGCCGTTAATTCATCAAATTTCGCACGAGTTAAGTTCATTTCTAAGTGTAACGGACCTGCCGCTCCTGCCGTAATAAATGGTAAGCTAATTTGAGTGCTTGTCACACCAGATAAGTCTTTTTTCGCTTTTTCAGCAGCATCTTTCAAACGTTGAACCGCCATTTTATCGGCAGATAAGTCAATCCCATTTTCTTTTTTGAATTCTGCTACCATATAATCAATAATTTTGTTATCAAAGTCATCGCCACCTAAATGGTTATCACCTGCTGTTGATAATACATCAAAGACCCCATCGCCTAATTCAAGAATTGACACGTCAAAGGTTCCACCACCAAGGTCAAATACTAAGATTTTTTCTTCGCGGTCTGTTTTATCTAAACCGTAAGCTAAAGCTGCAGCAGTCGGCTCATTTACAATCCGTTCAACTTCTAAACCAGCAATTTTACCTGCGTCTTTTGTCGCTTGACGTTGTGCGTCGTTAAAGTAAGCGGGAACGGTAATTACCGCCTTTTCAACTTTTTCACCTAAGTATTCTTCAGCAAAGCCTTTTAAGTATTGTAAAATCATTGCAGAAATTTCTTGTGGTGTATAAGTTTTCCCATCAACATCAACTTTATAACCTGCTTCACCAATGTGGCGTTTGATTGATGAAACGGTATGTGGGTTCGTTACTGCTTGACGTTTTGCTACTTCACCAACTTGAATTTCACCATTTTTAAAAGAGACAACAGACGGTGTTGTACGGTTGCCTTCTGGATTTGTAATAATTTTCGCTTCGCCGCCTTCTAAAACAGAAACAGCTGAGTTTGTTGTACCTAAGTCAATACCAATAATTTTACTCATATTAAAAATCTCCTTTAAATTAATTTATTTTTTATTGTGATACGATAACCATACTTGCTCGTAAAACACGATCATGCAATTTGTACCCTTTTTGTAAAACTTCTACAACCGTATCTGCCGGGTATTCTTCCGTTGCCGGGACTGTCTGAACTGCTTGGTGGACATTTGGGTCAAATGGCGCGCCTTTGGCAGGAATTTCTTCAATTCCTTCTTCCTTCAAAGCATGTTGGACACTTTCAAGAACCATTTCAACGCCTTTTTTCAAACTATGGCTTTCTTCTTCTGTGACTTTTGCTGCTAACGCGCGCTCTAAGTTGTCAATGACTGGCAATAAATTTTTACCTAAATCTTGTGAGCGATAACGTTGAAGCAATTCACGTTCGTTGCGATTGCGTTGAACAATATTGGCCATCTCTGCTGAAACACGTAAAAACTTATTTTCCATTTCATCGAGTTGTTTTTGTAATTCTTGTGTTTCAGAAACAACTTCTGACTCCAGCTCTTCAAGCACTTGCTCATCCACAACGTCTTCAACAGGTGTCTCTTCTACTAATTCTTTTTCTTCTTTTTCTGACAATTGACGAACTTCCCTTCTCTTATCGAAACTTTCTATTCGTTACTCACTAATCGAGTCTAACGCTCGGTAATAATTCGCTAACTTCATTGCTAACTCTTGACTGAAAACATCCATCAAACTAAACATTTTAGAATAAGGCATATTCGCAGGTCCAAGTAAAGCAATCGTTCCCTTGCCATGTCCATGAATCTCATAATTGGCTTGAATCAAACTCATATTACTGAGCAATTCGTTGCCGAGTTCTGCACCAATTTTTATTTGAATCATCGAATTACGTGGTGCAAGCAATTGAGTTAACTCTTCGGAATTTTTCATAAAGGTATAAATTGATTTAAATTGTCCCTTGTCTTGCATGGCATCAAAATTAATTAAATTCATTCGACCGCCAACATAAATTTTTTCCTCAAACAAGTGGCCTAACAAGTGATTAAATAAATCTAAAACCCCCTCGGTTGTTTGGAAATATTTATGCAAGATCATCGGGATTTCTGTTCGCAAGCGTTGATAAACGGTCAGTAAAGGCTCCCCAACTAATCGATCATTGATCATATTGACAATTTTTTGCAAATCCTCACTATGAATATTTGGTGGCAAAGTAAAAACTTGATTTTCAACATTGCCTTTATCCGTAACGATAATCGCAATGATTTGCCGATGATTCAAAGGGATAATTTTAAAACTCGTCAATTTTCTTTCACTCACGTCTGGTCCAAGGGATAACGCCGTATAACTCGTCAAACTTGATAAAATGTCTGCTGACTCTTGAATAATATCGTTAATCTCATGGAATTCTTGGCCAAACGCTTGGCGGATGGTTTGGATTTCAGTTGGATTCACTTGTGTTGGTTTTAATAAATAATCCACATAATAACGATAGCCTAGCATTGATGGTACACGACCTGACGAAAAATGTGTCTTACTTAATAAGCCTTCTTCTTCTAATCGTTTCATTTCATTTCGAATCGTTGCCGAACTCGCTGAAATGCCGTTTTCCATCAAAGTTTTTGACCCAACCGGCTGTCCGGTTGTCGTGTAGTGTTGAATAATTAACTTTAAAATATCTCCTTGTCTTTGCGTTAACAAATTTATCACCCCTTATTAGCACTCTTTCGTTTTAAGTGCTAATACGATTATAAATATATCACATTTTCAGGAGTTGTCAAGAATTTTACACAAAAAATTAGCACTCTTTTAATAAGAGTGCTAATTTCAAATTATTCATCCATCATTAAGAACTTTTCAAAGACTTCGTTCCCAATAAACAACCCTTTTTTGGTTAAACGAAAATGCGTTTCATCCATTTCAGCTAAGCCTTGTTCCATTAATTCAAAAATCACTTTTTCATAAATGGTGGTCAAATTTTGCCCAAATCGATGCTTAAATTTTTCTAAACGCACGCCTTCAATTTTTCTTAAACCTAAAAACATTTCTTCTTCTATTTGATTTTTTTCAGAGATATTTTCTGTTTCATAAATTGGCAAACGTCCTTCTCTTAGCGGCTTCAAGTAATGTTGAATGGGACCGTAATTCTTATAACGTTCATTTCCTAAGTAACCACTAGCTCCTGCACCAAAACCAAAATATTGTTCATTATTCCAGTAAACTAAATTGTGTTGCGATTCAAGTCCCTTCTTAGCAAAGTTACTGATTTCGTATTGATGGTGACCGGTCTTCTCCATAGCTTCGATGGCTTCTTCAAACATCTGTGTTTCAAGCTCTTGATTGGGTAAAACCATCCGTCCTTGCCGAATCCAGTTCATGAACATCGTTTTATTTTCTAAAATTAAGGAATACAGCGAATAATGCGGCAAATCAAAAGCTAAAGCGCGTTCGAGCGTATCGCGAAAACTTTCAAGGCTTTGCCCAGGCAGGGCGTAAATTAAATCAATGCTTACATTCGTCAATTGATTTTTTTCAATCAATTTTAAGGTCTCATAAACATCTTGAGCGGAATGTTTGCGGCCGATTTTTTTTAAAAGGCGGTCATCAAACGTTTGGACCCCCATTGATAAACGATTTAACTGGTAATTTTTAATGACATCCAATTTATCTTGCGTCAAATCACCCGGATTGGCTTCAATCGTAAATTCTTTCGTTGTCTGGGTGGGCAAAATTTCATGAATCCCACTTAATAAGCGATCGAGTTGCTTGGCGTTTAGCGAAGTTGGTGTCCCACCACCAATATAAATGGTTTCACAAGCAGTAATCGGTTGTTTTTCTAGTGTTCCTTTCATTTCTTTTAGCAGTGCTTCGATGTATTCATCGACGGGTTGTCCTTCTAAAAAGACTTTATTAAAGTCGCAGTAGTAACAAATATGTTCACAAAAGGGGATATGGATGTAGGCTGAGATATTATCCGGCGCAGTTATTCTTGTTTTATTCAAAATCGTAACTCCTTGAATTTCTTACTATCATTATCATTGATTCTTCCAAAAAAGATTATAGCACAGAGTAATAAAAAACGACGCAACGATTGCTCTTTTTCATTCATCGAGCGATCGTTGCGTAGCTTAGCTTCTTCAAATATAAAGGAATATCAAAAACTCTTTAAACCTTAGGCAAATAGATATTTGCCAAAATCTAACGGGTAAACGGGGGTGGCACCATCAAAAACGCGCATATTGCCGCCAGAGATTTCATCAATTAACATCACTTCTCCAGCGCTTTCACCTCGGCCAAACTCCAGTTTAATATCAAATAACTCTAATCCTTTATCAGCGAGTTCTTTTTTAATAATTTCTGAGATTTTTTTTGTTTGTTCTTTAATAATGTCATACTCGCCTTCTTTAAGAATTCCTAATAAAACGAGCGCATCTTCATTGATTGTTGGATCTTGACGAGCATCGTCTTTAATCGTCACTTCAACAAAGCCACCTAAATCAGCGCCTTCTTCAATATAATCACCATAACGACGAACAAAGCTACCGGTTGCTTTAAAACGGCAAATGACTTCTAACCCTTTACCAAAGACGACTGCTTTTTTTACATCCATTGTTTTATCATCTAGGTTTGCACCTAGGAAATGAGTCGGAACGCCTTCTTTATTTAATAGCTCAAAAAAATGTTGGCTAACGGCCAAGCCTGAACGACCCGATCCTTCAACTGTTAGTCCAATTTGATTTTCACCTGGATCAAATACGCCATCTTTACCGGTCATTTCATCTTTAAAGAATAAGCGAATATTGCCATCTTCCAATAAATAAACATCTTTTGTCTTTCCTTGATAAATTCGTTCCATAACGCACCCCTTAATCATATTTGTTAATTTCTTAACA
>CAYNOA010000125.1:0-5985 GCA_964398695.1 uncultured Enterococcus sp.
AAACGTTTAAAACTAATTTTTTATATTTAAGACCCCTTGTTTTCATGAATTTTCCTCCTAAAAAAAGCCGTAATTAAGCAAGTTTTCCTTCACTTAATCACGACTTTACTCACAGATTGGATCAATTAACAGCTATGCCCGCAACCACCAGAGGTATAACGTTCAGCGATTGGTGCTTGCTCATCTTTCATCATTAAATGAACGGCTGCTGTAGTAAAAGCTTTTGGTAAAGCTAAGATATTAGGATTTTGACCAACAAATTTTTTCTTGGCATCTTCTAGCGCTTCCTCAAAAGTTGCTCGTGTTTTCAGACCCATTCCCCGTGCATAACCTGGTTTTTCTGCACCCACAATATAAATCGCAGAAGTATTTTTTTCAGCTAAATGCCCACAAGAAATCATACTAAAACCGTGGAACGGATGGAAGGCATTGGCAAACCGATATTTTCGAATATATTCCTCATTCGTCGCAAAGTATTCCCCAAATCGATTAATATCTGGTAAAACGTCACCTGCGTCTTGGAATAAATCATACATCTCCCGTAAATAGGGCCACAATTGATCATTAAACTCGCCATTGCAAGTACTTGCACAAATAATGACACAATTATCACTCATAATTCGTTTATGACGAATCACTTGGGCAGACAAAGCTTGCATCATCATAATTGGATTTGTTCCCATACCGTCTCCATAATGGAAAAATTGTGGCATCCCAAAGACCAAAATGTCATATTTTTTTTCAGCAAAAGGTACATATGTCCGTTGATTCCCTTTCACCCAAGATTTCTCTTGTACGCAATCTGCTGTACCGGAATTGATTTCAATTTGACGAGATTTGGTATCGAGAACAGCATCGCAACAAAAGAATTGTTTACCCATTTTTTCTTCCATGTAACTACCAATTTCATCAAATTTATGCCGCATTAAAGAATTATTATTTACCGGTACGAAGTCCTCTCGGTGCATCACTTTTGGCACATGGTGCGAGGCAATTGAACGCCAATGGGTAATTCCTGTTGCACAATGTTTATAGCCCCCAGAATAACCCCCGTAAGGATTGCCTTGTGTATGACCAATCAAAATCGCTACGTCACTATCATAAACATATTTATTCATCAAGACAGGATCACCTTGCGGAGTTTTCCCTAAATCAATTAGATTAGCGTAATCTTCACTGTCATGATTAATAATTTGGCCAACATCTGCAAACTCATGATATAATTTTGAACCTAAAACTTTGCGTAATTCCTTTTCTGTATTCCGACGATGTAAACCATTTGAACAAATCAGAAGGATATCTTCTTTTCTCACTCCGACGCTATATAACTCATTTAAAACTAAGCGAATCGATAATTTACGGTGCGACGTTTCCTGTTCGCCACCTTTTACACGGTCGGGGAAAATAATTGTTACTTTACTACCTGGTTTGGCTAATTCTGTTAGAGCTGGCATCCCCATTGGATTACGAATCGAGGCTAGAGTCAGCGCTTCAAGTTCTTCCGTTGGAATATGCGCTGGATCTGGAATCGTTTCACCCGGGATAAAAATATCCGTATTCTCTGGTAACTCGGCATTCATAAACCCGTGTCCGTATTCAAAAGCAATCTTCATTTCATTTATTCCTCCTAATTTTCTCCAAAGTATTCTTTAATAATTGCTAGGTATTCTTCAGGGTAAAAACCAATTTCACCACTAAAACGCGTTAAGGCAATTAAACCACCATCAAGGGAGTCAATGGCAGCCATCCCTTGCGCATTTTCTAATTTTAATCCACCGCCGTAAATGACTGGAATATTTGGTTTTAAACGCTTGAGATAATCCGAAACTTCTTTAATCTCCGTAAAAGTGGGTGGCGTCTTCCCAGGTCCAATCGCCCAAATTGGTTCGTAAGCAATTACGATTTGGCTTTCATCAACACCTGCTAGCCCCGCTTCAATTTGTTTTTTTAAAACGGTCTGCCATTGCGCTTTTTCTTCAGCAGCCTCGCCAATACAATATAGAACTTTCATTTGACGGTTTTGTGCCGCTTTAATCTCCTGGTTAAGCACATGATTGACGCTTGAAAAGTCCGTTACATTCGCTTGTTGGAGCAATTCTTTTTTATCTAGACGTTCTTCAAAATGACCAATTATTGTATGATTCACCCCTAATTGTTTCATGGCAGCGGCTGGTCGATTCGAAGTAAATGCGCCGAAGTTCCCACCTGGACTCACATCTTTGCGAAAAACACTTTGGCAACCAACCGCTAACGGCTGGCTAGCTGATTGAGCGGCTAAGGCCGGCAACAAGTGTGCTTCTGGAAGATAAACAACAAACTCAACGTCGTGTTTTTTCTTTAATTCAATTAACTCACTTTCTACTTGTTCCATAATACTACTCGCCCACTGGTTTATCTTTGTTTGATGGTTTACCCCGCCTAGACGATTTAAGACATCAAATCGTTTTAAATTTAAGTGAATATACTTTGTCATGAATTTATTTCCCTTCTTATCCCTGTATTTTTTCGTTCAACAATACTTCATTCATCCGCCCCATTTTATAACCCATTAAATCAATCGAAACATAAGCAAAACCAATTTGTTTGAAATAAGAATCAATTGCTTCTTTCTGCTGAAAAATTTCAACTAACTGATGCTCGTTTATTTCAATGCGAGCTAAATCGTCATGGCAGCGCACACGATTAATTAAAAATCCCTTTTGTTGTAAAAAGTTTTCCGCTTGAATCACACGTTCAACTTTTTCTAATGTAATTGAATGATAATAGGGGAAACGAGAAACCACGCTACAAGAAGCGGGCTTATTCCAAATTGGAATGCCTACTTGTTGCGCGAGTTCGCGAATCTCTGGTTTATAAAAACCAGCTTCTTGAAGAGGGCTTAAAATACCTACTTCATCTCGCGCTCGTAACCCAGGACGATAATCACTTAAATCGTTCATAATCATCCCATCTGCGACATGCACAAAACCGTTTGTTTGTGCAATCTGTTTGACTTTCCCATAAAGCAATTGTTTACTTTTATACCAACTATCTGGTGTATTGTTAGCAATCTCTGGTTCGGCTAGTTCTATTATTTCTGTGCCAATCACTTGTACTTGAAAAGACTCTGCGATCTCAATTGCACGTTCATATTCTTTATCTTGAAAAAGTTCCGAATTTACCACTACAGCTAAAACGTTTTCAATTCCAAGCACTTTTTTTGCTTGGTGGAGTAAAACAGTACTATCAATTCCCCCAGAAAAAGTAATTGCTAATTTTTGATAATTCGTGATTAATTGATGTAAATGATTAATTTTAGCTTGCATCAAGAACCCTCCATCGCCTTTATGCAACCATCTTATCATCTCCTCTTAAAAAAATCGGCAACAACTAACGCAAACGTTTTCATTAATTCGACTAATTTTCGAGTAGTTTTCTCCTATTGTTTTCCGAAAAAAAGAATGCACTCGTCCGCTATTTTTTGCTTATACCACCCTCTCACTAAAAAACTACTTTTATCGTTTGAGTAACAATATAGGCTGCACAAAAAAAGGGCTGTAACATTAGTCACAGCACCTTTTTTTATCCACAAATGTTTGATAATAAACAGATCAAATCAAAATAATTTTTGTCACTATTTATTTTTCTTCAAGGCTTGAAACATCAATTCTTTGTAGGCTTCAACTCCAGGTTGATCAAAAGGATTGACGTTGATTAGGCGACAAGCTAAGTAACAAGCGTATTGGAAGAAGTAAAAGACAGCGCCTAAATGCTCGGCATCGAATCGCTCAATCGTCAAAACGGCGCATGGAATTCTTTTTGCATGGGCTTTTAAAGTAGCCACATAGGCACTTTGGTTAATTTCTTCAAAGTCTTTCCCTTCCAAATATTCAAAGCAATCAGACTGCGTCGACTGCGGAAAAACCAACGTATCTGTTGGTTTTTCAACAACTAAAAAGGTTTCAAAAATTTGCAACATTCCCTCTTGCACATATTGACCTACCGCATGTAAATCTTCAGAATATTCCGCATAGGTTGGGTAGAGACCTTGTCCTTCTTTCCCTTCACTTTCTGCAAATAGCTGCAACCACCACTTAGCCAAATAGTGAAACCTTGGCTCAAAAGTAGCTAACATTTCAATTCGAAAATCTTTTTTTGCCCAAAGTTGGCGGTAACACGCATATTGATACGCGCTATTTTCCGAAAAATTCGTTGAACTTAGTTGCTTTTGCATTGTTTTTGCGCCATTTACTAGACTGACAATATCAATCCCGGCAACCACCATCGGTAACAAGCCGACATTGGTTAAGGCTGTAAAGCGACCGCCTATATCGAGTGGGAAATCTAAAAAGCGATAGCCTGCTACTTGACTAAATGATTCAAAAAAACTTCCTTTTGTGCCGGTACAAATAATTCGGCGACGCGCTTGATCTTTTCCGTATGTTTCTTCTAGGTAATTTCTTAGCACACGAAAACTAGCTCCTGGTTCTAACGTTTCAAAATTTTTTGCGATACAGTTCAAATAGACGGATTTACCTTGAATTCGATGCAAAACTTTGTTTAGCTGATGGGCCGATAAAGTATTGCCACTGTAAATAATTTCGATTGAATCATTCCACTTTTGTAAAGCTTCAATTACTCCACGTGCAGCATTATTTGAACCCCCTACGCCAATTAAAATAAAAACATCGGCCTGAGCTCGAATTTCTTGAGCCAGTTCATTCAGTACTCTTAAATGGTCCATTGAAGCATGTTGCTCAATCTCTAGCCAACCTAAACTATCTTGGTACTGCTTTTCTCCTGCTTGAACGGCGGCAAGAACGGGTTGATTTTCCTCTAATAAATTTTGAAATTCTTTTCGGTTATTCCTTTCAAAAAAATTCGGTTGAAAAGTCAACATAAATACCAGTCTCCTCTATCTATTGGTCGATGCTTTTATAAAATTCGGCCATTTCATCTAAACTCCGGTATTTCACATCGTTCGCTTGACCGTAACTACCAAATTGTACAATTAAGGCACCGACCACTTCTTTTACACCCGCTTCAACGGCGGCAATAATCGCTGCCACATCTGGATTCGGAACCGGACCGTACATTAAAGTATCCATGATTGGGTACAAATAACCTCTCGGATCTGAAATCCCTCGATTTTCATCGATAATTTTGTAAATTTGACTCCCAATCTCACTCGTTTTTAAAGCAGGATAGTTAGAAAACAACTCGCGAATATTACGTGTGACAGCTAGACGTAAATCCGTATCCACGTTAATTTTATTAATCCCTAACTTAGAAACTTCCACTAGTTGTTGAACATTAATGCCATAAGTATCTGTCAGTGAGCCACCTAACTCATTAATTTCTTTGACGATATATTGAGGAACTGTCGAAGAACCATGACTCACTAAGAAACCATCAATTCCTTCATGACGCATACATTCTTTGATTGCAATGGGAATCTCTTTACGAATAACGGTGTCTTTCCCTTTATTTGGTCCATGTTTCGTACCGTAACTAATTGCTAGTGCATCTACTCCCGTTTTCTTAAAAAATTCAATCGCTTTTAATGGATTTGTATACGTACTATCTTCACTAGAAACATCATCTTCAACCCCTGCGAGTACACCTAACTCTCCTTCAACTGAAACTCCACGGGCATGCGCGTATTTCACAACCTCACGCGTTAGCTCAACGTTCTCTTCAAAAGAAAGCGAACTCCCATCAATCATGACACTCGTATAACCACCATCAATTGCTGCTACGCAAGATTCAAAGTCACTACCATGATCCAAATGCAAAGCGACTGGAATTGGACTATGTTCGGCATATTTCTTTACCGCATTGGCAATATTTTTTGCCCCTTTACGTTTATCTTCTATTGTGCATTCTGAAAAATTAATACAGCCCCCCATAAAGCCATTTGCTAAGTTGGCGCCTTGTAAAATCGCTGGACTACGAAATAACTCATGTATCTCAATTGCTGCTTTCACCTGGGCCACAGTATTAACG
>CAYNOA010000126.1:0-5938 GCA_964398695.1 uncultured Enterococcus sp.
GGAAATTAGGTGGTGAAAAAATGAGCGAAGAAAAAGCAAGTATTACTGATGAATTGACCGCAGTTTTAGAAGAAATTGTTGAAGGTGAGAATCAATCGAGTACGGTTAAGGGAGAAAATACAACCCAACTAACTGAAACGGATTTTTTAATTGGGGCTAGACAATACCAACTAGTAACCAATCATCGAGAAGGTTTCCAATTAGAGAAATTAGGTGAACGTTACAGTGAAGTTCTCGCTCGTTATGACTATATTGTCGGCGACTGGGGTTATGAGCAATTGCGTTTAAAAGGTTTTTTTGAAATAGGAAATAAAAAAGCATTGCCCGAGCAAAAAATTGATACGTTGGAAGATTATTTGTATGAATATTGTAATTTTGGGTGTGCGTATTTTGTAGTGAAGCGTATCGGTGGAAAACGTGAAAAAACCGATCACCGTAAACGTAAACCAAAAGCGCAAGAGCAACAAGCACATATTAGTGAACAAAAAGAAAGAATTAAAAACCAAAAACCTAGAGCAAAAACGAAAGATAAAATAAAAGTAAGCCCAAAAGAAGAATTCAAGACGGGGAAAACAAATTCTAGTAAAGTCGTGAAAAGTAAAGGCTTTACGATTCGAAAGCGAGAAAATTAATGAAGTATAAAGGGTATTTAATTGACTTAGATGGAACCATTTATTTGGGGAAAGAACCAATCCCCGCGGGGAAACGATTCATCGAAAAACTCCAAAAGAACCAAGTTCCCTTCTTATTTGTGACAAATAATTCGACAAAAACACCGGAATCTGTCGCACAACGTTTAAAAAATGAATTTGACATTCATGTAACCAAAGAAGAGGTATATACGACCACATTAGCAACAATTGATTACATGAGAGAGCTAGATAAAGGGAGAAAGTTTTTTGCAATTGGTGAAGAAGGCCTCATTCAATTGCTTCTTCAAGCAGGGTTTGAATGGAATGAAATGAATCCCGATTATGTCGTGGTCGGCCTTGATTCACAAGTAACTTATGAGAAGTTTACGCAAGCCACCTTGGCCATACAAAAAGGGGCTCATTTTATTGGAACGAATCCGGATAAAAATATTCCAACCGAGCGAGGATTATTGCCAGGAGCAGGTTCTTTGGTGTCCTTGTTAGAAACCTCTACCCAACAACAGGCAGTTTACATCGGTAAGCCTGAAGCGATTATTATGGAAAAAGCGCTCGAAAAAATTGGGCTTCATCGTTCAGAAGTTCTGATGGTTGGTGATAATTATGAAACTGATATCCAATCTGGACTGAAAAATGGGATTGATTCGCTGTTAGTTTTATCTGGCTTCACCCCGAAAGAAGCGGTACCTCATTTGCCACAAGCGCCAACCTATGTATTGGATAGCTTAGATGAGTGGAGCGTTTAAAATGGCTAGATTTAAAGAAAGTAAATTTGAAAAAATTGGTTTTGTATCATTATTTTTAACTTTGATTAGTTTGACGATTACTGCGACGATTAATTTTACTCCTATTTATCGTTTTAGTATTCAGCGTTATGATTTAGTGAATCTTTCAGGACTATCGCAAGAAAAGTTGTTGGAAAATTATCGATTGTTATTGCAATTTTTGAATTATCCTTGGCAAACAGAATTGCTTTTGCCCGACTTTCCAATGTCTCCTGCGGGGTTAGGGCATTTTTATGATGTGAAACAGTTATTCTTGTTGAATTATACGGTGCTATTCCTCACGCTGATTCCGACCGGTTATTTTCTTTATCATTTATGGGAAAAACAGCAATTATGGCGGCTAGTCCGTCCTTTTCAGTGGGGAATCCTTGTGCCAGTTATCTTTTTGTTTTTAATGTTGATTGGCTTTAACACTTTTTTTGTGACCTTTCACCAAATATTTTTTAGTAATGATGACTGGTTATTTAATCCAGTAACCGATCCAATTATCATGGTGCTACCAGAACAATTTTTTATGCTTTGTTTTGTTTTCTTTTTTTTAGTACTAGAAGGTCTCTTTTACGGAATGGTCTTAATTGGTAAAAAAAGTATCTATAGATCCCGTTAAATAAAAAACTCGAGCCAGTTCTTCGTTGTTTGCACAACGAAGAGCTTGGCTCGAGTTTTTTTATGCGCGGATTTAGTCCCGGTCTGGAGCGGCGTGCGCTAAGCGACTGGCCGCTGAGGCAGCAATTGCTCCGACAATATCATCTAAGAAGGTGTGTACACGTACAGTTTCGTGGTCGTTGAGTTTCTTTAAGATACCAGGTTTCACTTTATCAATGTAGCCATAGTTGGTAAAACCAATCGATCCGTAAACGTTAACGATAGAAAGCGCCAATATTTCATCAATCCCATATAACCCCTCGTCTTCAGCAATAATTTGTTGCAAGGGCTGGAGGAGTTGATCCTCTTCAGCTAAAATGTCTAATTGAATGCCTGTTAAAATGGTGTTGTGTACTTCTCGTTTAGATAATACAGCATTGACGCTATCAATGCACTCTTCTAAAGTTAAGTGGGGGATGTAGTCTTTTTGTAAAAACATGACTAAATCAGCAATATCGACGATAGAAACCCCTCGATCTCCAAGTAATTGACGAGCTTTTTCTTCTAAAGATTTTGTTTCAAAAAACATATTGATTTCCTCCAATCTAAAGTTGTTTTTTAATGGTCAAATAAACTAGTGCTATGAGCAGGTTGCGTCCGGTTTTTTGGGTTAATATAGTGAAGGGCATTGTTTACAGCTGTGGGGGCCTCACCAAAACCAGTGGCAATTAATTTGACTTTTCCATCATATTGCACAATATCTCCGCAACCATAGACTCCTTCAAGTGAAGTTCGCATGTCGGATTGGACGAAGATGCCTTGACGAGTACTATGGATGCCCCAGTCTTTTAAATTCAACGAAGAAGAAAAGCCATAGTTGACAATTAGATGATCCACGGTGAGTTCGACTTGTTCTTCGCCTTTAGTTGCTTCAAGTAGGATCGTTTCTAGTTTACGCTTGCCAGTAATGTCTTTAATTAAATAAGGGGTTAGTAAATTAACGGAAGATTTTTTTAACTGTGTGACACTATGTTCGTGGGCTCGGAATTCTTGGCGGCGATGAATAATGGAAACTTCTTTTGCAATCGGCTCAATCATTAATGCCCAGTCAATCGCTGAATCGCCCCCACCGGCAATGGCGACTTTTTTGCCAGCATATTTCATGAGATCGTTGACATAATAATCAATGCCGGCTCCTTCGAATTGTTCAGCATTTTCTAAGTTTAGTTTTCTAGGTTGGAAAGAACCATTACCTAAAGCTAAAATAACCGCGCGAGAATAGTGGGTCCGTAGGTTGGTTGTAATCTCGATAAGCTCATCTTGGCGCTCAATTTTTAAAACTTCTTCTTCTAGACAGTAGCGTTGATTAAAAGTGGTGATTTGTTTTTCTAAGTTTTGGACCAAATCACCGGCTTTAATTTTTGGGTAACCAGGAATATCATAAATATATTTTTCTGGATATAAAGTAGCTAATTGCCCCCCTAGTTGTGGTAGGGAATCAATGATTTTTGTTTTTGCTTGACGCATCCCCGCATAAAAGGCTGCAAACATGCCCACCGGCCCTGCCCCAATTATTGTGATGTCATATATGTCCATGGATATTCTCCTTTATTTACTTATTTTATATTTTGATTATAGCAGAATACACTTAAAATTAAAGTGTAGCAATTTGAGCCGTTTTTCGCTATGATATGAATAGAAAAATAAAGGAGGAAATCTTATGTCTCAATTTCCACAATTAGATTTAACAAATCAAACAGGTCCTAAAGCAACAATTCAAACAAACCGCGGAGAAGTTGTAATTCAGTTATTCCCTGAACAAGCACCAAAAACGGTTGAAAACTTTATTGGTTTAGCTAAAAAAGCATACTATGATGGCGTAATTTTCCATCGCGTGATTCCAGATTTTATGATCCAAGGAGGTGACCCAACCGGCACAGGTATGGGAGGCGAGAGCTTCTTTGGCGGGAAATTTGAAGATGAATTTTCAAAAGAGTTGTTTAACTTGCGTGGGGCGCTTTCAATGGCAAATGCTGGGCCAAATACAAATGGCAGTCAATTTTTTATTGTTAATAATCAAAATGTTCCAGCAAACATGACTGGTCAAATGGCAAGCGCTGGTTATCCAGAAGAAATCATTGAGGCTTACGGTCAAGGGGGAACGCCCTGGCTAGATTTTCGTCATAGTGTTTTTGGTCAAGTAATTGAAGGCATGGACGTTGTGGATGCAATTGCCAATGTTCAAAGAGGACCACAAGATCGTCCGGTTCATGATGTAGTCATTGAGTCGATTGAAATTACAGAAAATTAAGAGGATAAAACGACGCAAAGGGATAAAATTTCTTTGCGTTGTTTTCCATTAGAAACAAAGAAAAAACTTGTAAATAATTTGGGTGAAATGTAAAAACATGAAATGATTCTGAAATAAAGCTTCATTTTCTTTAAAATTGCGAGTATAATGAAAATTAATGAAAAGAGGAGATGGCATGGAATGTAAAATTGGCGAGGTTCTTGAAGGCGTGATTACAGGTGTTCAGCCCTATGGCGCATTTGTTTCTTTAGGTGAAGAACTGCAAGGTTTGATTCATGTTTCTGAAATTCAATCCGGATATACAAAAAATATTCAAGATGTATTGCAAATCGGCGAAAAAATTCAAGTTCAAGTGATTGATATTGATGAATACAGCCAAAAGATCAGTTTATCGAGAAGAACGCTCGAATCACAATTTGTTCTTTCGACTCCTCGAAAAAAAAGATACTTTACCAATAAATACAAAAAAATAGGCTTTTCAACTTTGAATGAGGCATTACCAAGCTGGACGCATGAAGCAATCACTTTACTCTTAAAAGAGAGTAAAAAGAAATCAAATTCTTAAAACAAGTCTGCTTTGAATGCACCAGTTAAATAAATTAATGAGGTGAGTGTGTTGAACAACAAAAAAGTAGCTGGAACGGTTATTTTGCACTTAGAAGATGGCGGGAAGAAATTTTTATTAAAGAAAAGTGAAGAGGGTTTGGAATTTTCTTCTTCAAGCTTATCAAAAGAGCAAACAGGGCTAGCTTGTGTCTTAAATACATTAAAAGAGCAAGTGAACCTTGATATTACAACCATTCATTTAGTTGAATTAACTAGTGGCTATGAAAATGACAACAAAATTCCATTGTTTGTTTTTGAAATGCAAGAAAATGATGCATTTACGCAGTTACCGAATGATTTTTATTGGGAAGATCCTCAAGCCTTTTTTGAAGTGATTCAAAAATTTAAAATTGAAGGAATGCCTTTTTTTTAATAATTTAAATTTAACTAATTCAGGCATTCATCGCCCATCCTCTATGGATAGGTGATGAATGTCGTTTAAGTAGGAGGGGTATCTTAGGTAACTCGACAACCAACAAAAATAAGGGTATAATTAATTTTATTCCGAGTGTGATGGCACTCGGTTGAAAGGCATTGAGTTAGCGCCATCAGTAAAACTGTAAACTTGGGTGACATTCGTGACGATGCGAGTATAGCGATAATTATGATTAGAGTGAAAATCAAACTAAATCTGACGTAATATTGCATGGTTAGTCTTTCGACCGACGATATAGAAATAAAGAACCGTAAGAACTATGGGAAGTACTTGGTAAATAAGAGATACCGCTGTTAGCAAATAAATACGCGAACAAGTATGCTCTCCTCCCAAGAATCTCTCACTTCAAGTGTTAAGAACTGTTAGATTTAGCTAAGCGGTGAGTCGTTCACAAAGGTGTTAGAAGGGCCGTTATATTTTTTTAATAATAAATGTTGACAAGCAATTGTTTGTTTGTTAAGATGTTTAAGTCGCCAATTAGTAACGAAGAAAATTAAAAAGCTTCTTCAAAAAACTTTTTCAAAAAAGTGTTGACAGTTAAAACTCAACCTGATATGATATAAAA
>CAYNOA010000127.1:0-5916 GCA_964398695.1 uncultured Enterococcus sp.
GACCCCGCCTTTTTTGATTAATTGCTTGGTTTCTTTTCTAGAGCCAAAATTCATATCGGCTAAAAATTTATCTAAACGCATTTTTTCTGATTTTCCTTCCTTCTTCTCAAAAAGAAGCTGTGACTTTCTTTTGCGTCACAACTTCTTTCTTTTTATTTAATATGTAATTTTTGACGCAATTGTTGCATTCGTGAACCTAAAAGTTTATCGGCTAAACGAATTTTTAAGGCTAGATAAACGTAAGTTGCGCCTCCTACCAAAGCCACGACTAAGATTAAAAGAAACGATTGTACTTTGCTATCTTGACTGAACCACAGACCAAAAACGCCTTTAGTTATCGCGGTTAAAAGAAACATGATCGCCGTCATTAAGCAAATTAAAAGACTGCGGCGTAAGACAAGACTCGCATTGAAGCCAGTTTTTTGATGCAGTTTGCGCAAGTTAAAGTAACAAGTCACGCCTAAACCGATACTCGTTGAAATGAGTGGACCATAGGATTCTAATAGACGAATAAAAATTGGTTGCGTGATAATTTTAACAATTAACCCGATGGCAAAGAAGACGACGGCGGAGGTATTTTCATAAATTCCTTGTAGCATCGTGGCACTAATCATAAATAAACCTAAGACTAGCCCTGACAAACAAGCCACGACTAATAAACGAGCGCCTAAAGCATTTGGTACATAAAACAAGGTGTTGAGTGGGTAGGCTAAGACAATCATCCCAAAGGTTGCAGGAAACATGACAAAAGAATACAATTGTAGATTATTCGTTACTAAGTTTGCTAAGCCCACTCGGTCTTTTTGAGCATAGGCTTCGGTAATTAAGGGCAAGCCAACGAGTGCCATTGCGGTAGAAAGACCAATCACCACCATGGTTAATTTATCTGGATTCCCACTAAAAAGCGCCATTAAACCCATCAATTGTTTATTCGTATAATTGGTAAAGCCACTCATGAGCCGAATAAAAGTATATTGATCGACTAACTTATAAATCGTAATGCCTGAACCAATAATGATAAAAGGAATCGCTTCTTTGATTGTTCCAATTAATAAAGCGGCCGTATCGAGTTCGGCTTTTTCTTGGCTTTGTTCAGCTAAAATATCCATCTTGACTTTTTCTTTTTTAAAATAATAAAGCAAGACCCCAATCCCCGCTAAGGCTCCGATAAAAGCCGCAAAGGTTGATTGCGTAACGGCTGCGACGTAATCACCACTGCCTATTTTCATAATCATAAAGGTCGCTGCTAGCATAAAGATGACCCGCGCGATTTGTTCAACTAGTTGTGAAATCGCATAAGGGGCCATGTTTTGCGTTCCTTGGAAATATCCGCGAAAAACACTCATAAAGGGAATCACTAAGATGGCCACACTTAATGAGCGCATGGCTGGGACCAGTTCATCGCCCCCACCGGCGCCATAAGACAAAGCGGGTGAAGCAAAATACATAATGGCGGCACTAATCACACCAAAGACTAACATGACTTGAATCGAGCGATAAAAGAGCCGCTTACTGGTGCGATACTCTCCGCGCGAATTATGAAACGCAATTTGCTTGGCGATGGCTGCCGGAATACCTGCTGTTGAAATCATAATAAATAAAGCATAAATGTTATAGCCCATATTAAATAAGGTATTTGATGCATCGGCATTTTCGCCCAACCAATAATACCAAGGAATCACATAAATAACACCAATCAAACGAGAACCAATATTCCCTGCTGTCATCCAGGCAGAGCCTTGCGCCATTTTCTCTTCATTGGTCAGGTGTGGTTTTTGTGGATTCAATTGTTTTTCCATTTTTCACATTCCAACTTTCTATTTTATACATACTTCCTATTTTAATGCTTAAAGACTTTTGTCGCAATCTATTTCTTTTGTTTGAATTAGACTATGCTATAATTAACAATGAATTTTGTAGCTAAAAAGGGGATAAGTCGATGTATACAATGACCATGCAAGAATTATATCAACTATTACAACAGCACCAACTCCTCGTTCAACCGAGTGATTGCGCCTATTTACCAAAACGAACCTTTACTTTTCTTTCTTATGATTCGCGAAACATCCAAGCCGAGACTTTATTTTTTTGCAAAGGCGCGAATTTTAAACCCGCCTTATTACTCGATGCGCTTGAAAAAGGCGTCCAAACTTATTTAACCGAAGTCTCTTATCAAGCAGATGCTCATGAAATTTTAGTCACTGATATTCGTGAAGCCATGGCGCTTGTTGCCCAAGCTTTTTATCAACACCCAGAAGAGAAACTAATCAAAATCGGGATTACTGGAACCAAAGGCAAGACCACCACGGCTTATTTATTGCATCAATTATTAAAAGATGCCTTGGGTCCAAAAGTAGCCTTGTTTTCTTCCGAAGAAACCACACTGGATGGCCAACATTATACCGCTTCGAAACTCACCACTCCGGAAGCTTTGGTTTTATACCAACAAATGGCGCAAGCAGTCAAAAACGGGGTAACGCATCTCGTGATGGAGGTCTCTTCTCAAGCTTATAAAACGAAACGTGTTTTTGGTCTCACTTTTGAAGTAGGAATTTTCTTAAACATTAGTCCAGATCACATTAGTCCAATTGAACACGAAGATTTTGCGGATTACTTTGCTTGTAAACAAGAACTCCTTTTACATAGCAAGCAAATGATCATAAATCAGCAAAGCGATCATTTTGAGGTGCTGCAAACCATTTGCCAAGAACACCACATTCCTTTTCTGACTTATGGCGATACACGAGCCGACTACCCGATTTTCGCTTTAGCCGACCCTCGTCGTTTTACTTTAAATAGCGTCAAAGATCCACTTCATTTAAATCAGACTTATACTTTAGCAATGTTTGGCTCTTTTAATCACGGCAATGCGACGGCCGCTTTAATGACGGCTGCTTTCTTACAAGTTCCGGCAACCCATTACCAAGCAAGTTTACAAAATTGTACGATCCCTGGCCGGATGAATTTACTTGAACTGGCTAACGGTGTCTTGGTTTTTGTCGATTTTGCGCACAATTATTTAAGTTTGAAAGCAATGGGGGAAATGGCCAAAGAAATCCGACCCGATGCACGCGTTTTGCTCTTAACAGGTAGTGCCGGTGGCAAAGCTCTTTCACGGCGCAAAGATATGGGCCAAGCGATTAGCGAAGTTTATGATTTAGTTGTTTTGACCCGTGATGATCCGAACTTCGAAGACCCCGCTGAAATTGCGGCCGAAATCCAAAGTCATATTACCAATCCGGCCGTTCAAATTTATCACGAGATGGCCCGCGACCAAGCGATTGCCCAAATTCTTGCTTTGGCGCAACCAGCAGATGTCGTCATTTTAGCGGGCAAAGGAACCGAAACTTCCATGAAAGAAGCTGGTCAAGACGTGCCTTACCTTGGCGATCCTTACTTTGTCAAACAATGGATGGCCAAGCAAACCAAAGCTTCCTCTAAGCCTTAATATTTCAATTTTGTTACAAACATTACGTTATTAAAATGTTGTACATTTCCGAACAAACTTCGGCTATAATAACGGGGTATATTTCAGTCAAAAAGGGGTCAGGTGTTCGTGAACAAACAACAAAAAAAATATTTAGTAATGGCAACATCCGCACTAATCGCTTTGTTTTTAATTCTTTTTATTTGGAAATTGTTACTAACTTTTGGCGTCATTAATTTAAATCAGTTAGCACCGAAAAGTTACACACGTTCAAGTTCTTCTTATGGGTTGATTTTTGTTTTTCTAATCCCCATTTTAGCAACGGGTACCTTATTTGCTGGTATCTCTTGGAAAAAATGACCAAGCCAAACAAGGAAAGTTTTCTTCATTTAGAAAGCTTTCCTTTATTTTTTTTTAATATCTTCTTTTCTAATTCAAGCCCAGTCGCTTTTATGGTATGATGAAAAACGAATGAGTTTAACGAAATTTAATCATTAGGACGTGAAATTATGTGCGGAATTGTTGGATTTGTAAATACAACGAAACAAAAAGAAGCAACTATTGAAGAAATGATGGCACGCATTGTCCATCGCGGACCCAATAGTTCAGGTAAATATATTGACGAGCAAATTGCTTTAGGATTTCGTCGCCTTTCCATCATCGATTTAGAGGGTGGGACGCAACCAATTTATAATGAAGATCGAAGTAAAGTCATCATTTTTAATGGTGAGATTTACAACTATAAACCACTACGTGAAGCCTTAATAAAAGCTGGACATACCTTTACGACCCAAGCCGATACCGAAGTTTTACTACACGGATACGAAGAATGGGGCACGGAATTGTTACAAAAAATTCGCGGGATGTTTGCTTTTGCCATTTGGGATATTGAAAAACAAGAACTTTTTGGGGCGCGCGATCATTTTGGCATCAAACCTTATTACTTTGCACAAATGAATGGCACCTTTATGTTTGGTTCAGAAATTAAAAGTTTCTTACCTCACCCTGATTTTACAAAAGAACTGAATAAAGCAGCGTTAAAACCTTATTTAACCTTCCAGTATTCGCCTTTAAATGGCGAAACTTTCTTTAAGGGTGTACACCGTTTACCAGAAGGACACTACTATACTTATAAAGATGGTGTCTTAACCATCAAAGAATATTGGGATGCCAATTACAATCAAAAAGAAAATCTTTCTCGTGAAGAATGGGTCGACAAAATCGATCAAGCCGTCCAAGAGTCAGTGGCCATCCATAAAAATGCCGATGTCGAAGTCGGGTCCTTTTTATCAAGTGGGGTCGATTCCAGTTATGTCGCGGCCGTCTTACGACCAGATCACACCTTTTCGATTGGCTTTGACGATAAAACGTATAACGAAGCCATTGAAGCGCGTAAACTAACTAAAATGCTTGATTTAAATAATATTGCCGCCGTCATCAATGGTGAAATGTCGTTTAAAGCTTTCCCATTAATTCAATATCATTTAGATGAACCCGATGCCAATCCTTCTTGTGTACCACTTTACTTTTTATCAAATTTAGCCGCGCAATACGTGCGGGTGGTGCAATCTGGTGAAGGGGCCGATGAATTATTTGCTGGCTATAATGCTTATGGTTTACATACGAACTCCCGAGCTCTTCGGGTCGTCGCCCAAGGTTTAAGAAAATTACCAAAAGGCATCCGTTATTCCCTCGGACGCTCTTTAGGCAAAATGAAAAACTTCCATGGTCGCATGCACTTATATGCCGCAACCGCTCCTGCTCGTGAGTATTTCATTGGACATGCCGAAATTTTTACGGAAGCAGAAAGTGCGACTTACTTAACCAAAGCATATCAAAACGCGCCAAGTGTTGCTGAAATTGTGGCGCCTCATTATGATAAAGCCGAGCAACAAGCCACCGAAGAAGTCAATAAAATGCAATACTTAGACGTTCATCAATGGATGCCAAAAGATATTTTATTAAAAGCGGATAAACTAACCATGGCAAGTTCTTTAGAAGCGCGTGTCCCGCTATTAGATATTGAGATGATGAAGCTTGCCCAAAGCATCCCAACGAAATATTTAATTAACCAACACAATACGAAAGATGTTTTCCGCCAAGCATCAAATCGACATTTACCCGAAGCTTGGGCTAATCGTGAAAAATTAGGTTTCCCAGTGCCGATTAAAGCTTGGTTGCGTGAAGACTTAGGTTACTTACAAGTCAAAGCTTTATTTGAAATGGATTTTGTCAAAGAATTCTTTGACCAAGCCGAAATTTTGGCACTTGTGGAAGACCACCATGACAACAAAGCCGATTTACAACGGAAGATTTGGGCTATCTATACTTTCTTAACTTGGTACAAAGTCTTCTTTATTGACACAGAGATTCCCAAAGCTGAAAAAATCGTGTATGAAACCTTATAAAAAAATTGCTTAATACCAAAAAAAGATTGTTCGTCAAATGGTGTTGATGGACTCAAAACGAGTAAAAATAATAGTCAGAAT
>CAYNOA010000128.1:0-1242 GCA_964398695.1 uncultured Enterococcus sp.
TTTTTTAATTTGCTTGCTTCTTAATTGACCACAAGCCGCGTCAATATCGGTCCCAAATTCTTTACGAATCACACAGTTAATCCCATTTTTCTTTAAGACATCATAAAAGGCCAGTACGTCTTCTTTACTACTGCGAGCGTACTGATCGTGTTCGCTGACTTTGTTATAAGGAATCAAATTGACATAAGTTAATTTCTTTTTATCTTTTAGTAAGTTGGCCAACTGGTGGGCATGTTCGACGCGATCGTTGACATGGCTTAGCATAATATACTCAAATGTAATGCGACGGTTGGTTTTTTCTAAGTAAAAATCAACGGCATCCATCAATTTTTCTAGCGGGAAATTACGATTAATCCGCATAATCGAGGTCCGAACGTCATTATTTGGTGCGTGTAAAGAAATCGCCAAGTTGACTTGTAGGCCATTTTCTGCAAATTCTTTAATTTTATGTGCCAAACCACTCGTTGACACCGTAATATGGCGAGCACCAATTGCGAGTCCTTTGGCGTCGTTAACGATTTGTAAAAAGTTCATTAAGTTATCATAATTATCAAATGGTTCGCCAATCCCCATCACTACAATATGCGAAACACGTTCCCCGCTACTTCGTTCATCAAAGTAACGTTGAACCAACATAATTTGTGCCACAATTTCACCAGCCGTTAAATCGCGACTTTTTTTCAATAGGCCACTCGCGCAAAACGTACAACCAATATTACAGCCCACTTGCGTCGTAACGCAAACTGACATCCCATAATCTTGGCGCATTAGAACGGTTTCAATCATATGCTTATCTGGTAATTGAAATAAATATTTCACCGTACCATCTTTTGATTCTTGGACAATGACTTGATTTAAAGGGTTGATAATAAAACTTTCTTCCAACTTAGCAATTAACTCTTTCGACAAATTCGTCATCTCACTAAAAGTCGCCACCCGTTTTTGATAAAGCCATTCCCAAACTTGATTGGCACGGAATTTTTTTTCGTTGTTTTCTAAGAACCAAGCTTCCAATTCTTCTTTTCTTAAGCCGTAGATTGATGGTTTCATGATTTTCCTCATTTCAAAAATAGTCGGTTTCACTATACAGGAATTTAAAAATAAAAGCAATTAAGATTTCGATAAGTTTCACAAAAAAACAATCGACTAAGATCATAGGTCCTAGCCGATTGACTTTATTATTCTTGATACATGACTTCTTCTTCAGAGATTGGCTCAATTAAGACTTTCCGTGGTTTGCTG
>CAYNOA010000128.1:1252-5888 GCA_964398695.1 uncultured Enterococcus sp.
CGACAATGCCACTAACTTCTAATTGATCGACTAAGCGAGCGGCACGGTTATAACCCACTCGAAAACGGCGTTGGAGCAAGGAGACGCTTGCTGTTTGCATTTCGATTACTAATTCTTTGGCTTGATCAAAAAGCTCATCTTGTTCGTCTGCAAAGGCGGTGCTTCCTGCATTGACTTCTTCTTCCGTTACCATCATTTCTTCGACGTAATTGGCCCCTTGTTGATCGGTCACAAACTTCACAATTGCTTCAACATCTTGGTCAGAAATAAAGGCGCCCTGTACGCGAATGGGTTTGTTTTCGCCCATTGGTAAAAAGAGCATATCCCCACGGCCGAGTAGTTTTTCAGCGCCGTTACTATCAATAATTGTCCGTGAGTCTGTCCCACTGGAAACCGCAAAGGCCATCCGCGAAGGCACGTTGGCTTTAATAATCCCGGTAATCACATCCACACTTGGTCTTTGCGTGGCTAAAATCATGTGAATCCCCGCCGCTCGGGCCATTTGGGCTAAGCGAATGATGGCATCTTCCACTTCATTGCTAGCAACCATCATTAAATCGGCTAACTCATCGACAATCACTACTATAAAAGGAAGAATTGGATTTTTTTCACCTAGTTCTAAATTCCGATTGGCAATCATTTCATTGTAACCCGTAATATTTCGAACACCCGTTGCCGCAAATTTTTCGTAACGTTCTTCCATTTCTTTTACGACTTTTTGTAAGGCTTGCGCGGCTTTTCGTGGGTTTGTTACAACGGGCGTTAATAAATGTGGCACGCCATTATACACATTTAACTCCACCATTTTCGGATCAACCATCATCAGTTTGACTTCATGGGGTTTGGCTTTCATTAAAATGCTCGTAATAATGCCGTTAATAGCGACCGACTTCCCACTCCCCGTCGAACCCGCCACTAGTAAGTGCGGCATTTTCGTTAAATCAGCCGTTTGAACACGCCCAGAAATATCACGACCAAGTGGCACTTCTAGTAAATTGTTTGGATCAGCCGGTGAGTTCTCAATACTTTCTCTAAATGAAACCATGCTGACAGCGTCATTTGGGACTTCAATTCCGATTAAAGATTTCCCAGGGATAGGGGCTTCCATTCGAATATCTTTGGCGGCTAGCGCTAAAGCGATGTCGTCGGTTAAACTGACGATTTTACTGACTTTCACTCCGACAGCTGGTTGAATTTCAAATTTGGTGACCGCCGGACCCAGGCTCGCTTTGACGACTTTTGCATCCACACCAAAACTTTCAAACGTTCGTTCCAACACGCCAATATTTTGTTCGATTTTTTTATATTCACCACTTTGGTCAGTGGCTTTGGTTGCTTGTAATAACGTAGATGGCGGCAATTCATAAGCTTCATCTTCCACTTCTTGCGGGATTTCAAAATCCAGTTCATCGCTTTCTTCCCCATTATTTTCTTGTACAAGCGCTTTTGTGACTTGTGGTTTGGCTGCTTCTTTTGGTGAGCTAGCGACACTTTGGAACGTATCAATTGGGACAAAGCTTAGTTGCTCCGGTTCAATGGCAATCGTCGGTTTTTGGGCTTGGGCTAATTTTTCCCCTTCAGTCATCGGTCGGATTGTGTTTTGTTTTTCTGCTTGAATCTCAGCTAAGATTGCTTCGCGTTCGGCTTGTTTTTTAGCCAGTTTACTCGCTTGCTTTTCAGCCTTTCTTGCTTGGCGTAAGGCCTGTTTTGCTGGATCGCCTTTTAATAGTTGACCGAGTTTTCCTTTAATTCGACTTAAATAATCAAGCAGTTCATGACTCCCTAGATTGGTCATGAAAAATAAACCTAGTGCAAATAAAATAAAACTAATGCGGTAGCTGCCCACTTGCGCTACTAAAAAGTGAGTCACTTGATAAAAAAGCGCCCCTAACATCCCGCCGCCAACATTTTGGGTAATTTGATTGGCTTTAATATCGGTTAAAATTAAATGCCAAGTCGTTTTGAGAATGGTTAAGTCGGCCGGTTTTACCTTGGCAAAGAGTTGCGCATGGAAAAAGATTAAAACAGCGACATACATCAGCAGTAACCCTGTGATGCGCCGGTAATGCTTAAACTTTAATGACGTATTTTTGACAATTAATAGTAGACCGTAAATGGCCAGTGCGACGGTTAAAACCGGAAAGGTATTCCCGCCAACAATTCGAAAGGTATTGGCGATTAAATTGCCTAAAAATCCTAGTTGAAATAAACCAAATAAGGCAAATAAAATAAATAAAGAGCCTAATCCCACGAGCATGAGTTTCTCTTCTTGAAGTTGTTGTTTTTTTGTTTTTCTTTTTTTGGTTGGGCGCTTCTTTTGTGCCATTTTTTCATCCCTCTTTTCAATTCCTACTCATTATAACAAAAAAAGAGACGGGAACAAAAGTTTCCCCGTCTTTTTATTGAAATTTCGCTAAGTTTTCTGTAATTCGCTGGCGTAATTCTCCGTGCAGCACTGCTTGATAAGCCGTTTTTGGATCTGACCAGTGACTTTTAGCATACAGCCACACCGGCATCTTGCGTCTTTCGGCTTTTTCCCACGAATATCTTGGAAAAACATGGGCATGTAAATATTGATCACTATTGCCTAAAATGTCATAGTTGATTCGCATGGCATCCACGCTCGCTAAAATCGCATCGCCTAAATAAGACATTTCTAGTAAAAATTGTTGTCTTTCTAGCGGCGCCAAATCATTGAGTGACCCAACTTCTTTTTTGGGTAGTAACACACAATGACCGGGTAAAAACTGGACATCGCCAAAAACGGCATAACTCGCTTTTAATTCAACCATCAACATCGGATTGGTCCCGTTTTTAGCGGCTAAAATCCGGTTCTCATGCCAATTTTCACTACTTCGTTTTTCTAATTTGTTTGTCAAACTTACGCCACCTTTTTAAAAAATTATAGCACAAAAAAAAGAGAAAAGCAGGTGTGGAGGCTGCTGAAAATCTCCAAGATTTATGATGCTAGTTTCAAGTAGTACTCAAAAAATAGGGTCCCAATCCAAAAATTGATGGATTGGGACCCTATTTTCTTGCCCCTTATTCACTTATTAGCGTGAGAATCCTTTTTAAATTCACAACAAATAGCGTGGTGGCGGCCTGAATATTCATACCAAATAAACCGTCACTTTTATTGGTCGCAAAGCCGTGGCGGTTTTTGATTTCACTATTCTTCGCTTCAATCATGTATCGATTTTTGGCGAGTTCTTTAAATTGTTCTGTTTTTTCAAAATCAATTTGTTCTTGATGAAGATCAGATTTGATGGAGATCGAATACGTTTTTGATTTTGCCCCTTCTTTATAACAATCTTTTCTCATTGGGCATTTTTGGCATTTTTCAACATCAAAGTAGTACGTTATTGTCTGATTACTATTCTGATTTTTCTTCCCTTGTTTTGCTTTCTTTACTGCCATCTCTCCTGCAGGGCAAACCATCATTCCAGCATCTTTATTAAATTCAAAACCGTCATTTTCATCTCTAAAACCTTTGGAAACAGCCGGCATCAATTTCGCAACGAGTGTGATCTTTTTTTCTTTTGTATATTTTAGATTGTCTTTTCCGGAATATGCGGCATCTCCTAAAACCGTTTCAACTTTCATGCCGTTGGTTTCGCTTTTTTTGATTAAATCCGTGAAATACTTTCCGTCAGATTTTTCCCCAGTCGTGACGACAGCAGCCGTGATAATACGATTATCAGCCATTGCGATATGCGTTTTGTATCCAAAGAAAGCCGTGTCTGCCCTTTTATGCCCAATCTTTGCATCATGGTCCACTGCGCTTTTCATGTGTTCCAAATCGTCCTCAATGGTTTCTTCCAACAAATTCATGCTTTCTTTTATTCCGGGAACCAATGAAATTTTTGGTTCTTTTTCAAGAACATATAGCAACTCATTTGAATAATTTAATTCATCTTTCAACTCTGAACCCGTATATTTAGTCGGTAATTTCTCTTTCATCGATTCATCTATTTGATAAACTTTTTTGCGCAGATTTTTTGAGCGCTCTCTCAATATTTCAATTGGCGATTTAGCCTTATAGGCAGATTTGGTGTGCGTGGCATCAACAATGAGGGTCGTAGACTTGAGCACTTTATTTTGAATAGCGATTTCCACTGACTTGGCAATGAGCATGTCTAAGAAAGCCTCGTCTTTCAAGCGGAGACGACGAAACTTCGTAAGGGAAGTTGCATGGATCACATCCTCTTCAGGTGCTAAGCCCAGAAAATACTTAAACGATAAGTCCGTGAATGCGCGCGAAACCAAATCACGATCAGATAGGTTATAAATCACTTTCAAAAGAAGATACTTAAACATTTGGATAGGATCAACTGCGTTACGACCATCATTCAGGCAATAATTTTCACGCACTTCTTCAATGATAAATGAAAAATCCACAAGATTATTCAATTTTCGAAGCAAGTGGTCTTCTTTTACTAAAATATCGTACAAGCATGAATGAGGGCTCAAATCTAATTCTTCTTGAAAGTTCAACATATCGCATTCCACCAATCAATTTTCTATGACTATTATCTCAAATTTACGGAGGAAAATCTTTATAAATAAAGAAAAAAAAGCTACATAAAACGAATTTCGTTTTATGTAGCCATAGTTATTTAACTTTTTCAGCAGCCTC
>CAYNOA010000129.1:0-5876 GCA_964398695.1 uncultured Enterococcus sp.
ACTTAACTGCCAAAAAACCGCTTTGGAATTTTTGATTTCCTAAGCGGTTTTATTGCTAAACTAATAATGTAAACAAAGTTGGGTTCTCATTAATTTTGACATAATTGGGATCAAAGTCCGCAATCCGCTCAAATAAGGGGGGCACGTCTTGGGCTTCTTTTGACAAAACGCCCAACATGACTGGGCCTTTGCCACGATTGATTTTTTTCGTGTATTCAAATCGGGTGATATCATCATTGGGACCTAATACGTCATTTACAAACTCTTTTAACGCCCCTGGTCTTTGTGGGAAATGTACTAAGAAATAATTCATCACTCCTTGATAAATCAGCGCCCGTTCTTCAATCTCAGCCATTCTTGAACTATCGTTATTCCCGCCGCTGATGATACAAACAACCGTTTTGCCTTTAATCTCGTCTTTCATTGTTTCTAAAGCGGAGACACTTAGCGCGCCGGCCGGTTCGGCTACAATCGCTTGTTTGGCGTAAAGCTCTAAAATGGTTTGGCAAACGTGGCCTTCATCAATTGCAATGAGTTGGTCGACATACTTATGACTTTGTTGATAGGTCTGTTCCCCGACTTTTCTCACGGCTGCCCCATCGACGAATTTGTCAATCTCGGCCAAATCAACCGGTTTTCCTGCTTCAAAAGCTGCTTGCATGGAAGCCGCGCCTCGTGGTTCAACCCCAATCACTTGGGTTGCGGGACTCACTTCTTTAACGAAAGTACTGACCCCACTAATTAAGCCACCACCACCGATTGGTACCATCACATAGTCTGGCTGCAAATTCAACTTGGCAAAGTCGGCCATCATTTCAACGGCAACCGTTCCTTGACCGGCGATGACCGCTGGATCATCAAAGGGGTCAATAAAAGGCATGTCTTCTAAAAAAGCATATTCCTTTGCGGCTTGGGCGGATAAATCAAACGTATCACCCACTAACCGAATGCTCACCCACGCGCCGCCAAAAAACTCGACTT
Organism: uncultured Enterococcus sp.; assembly: GCA_964398695.1. Lineage (GTDB taxonomy): Bacteria > Bacillota > Bacilli > Lactobacillales > Enterococcaceae > Enterococcus_I. Next base: position 982 of record CAYNOA010000129.1, read on the forward strand.
GGCTAACTTTTTGACTTGGCGTGGTAATGGGCATAAAAATCGTGGCGGGGATTTGTCTTTCGCTACAAGCATAGGCGACTCCTTGTGCATGATTTCCGGCACTTGCACAAACGACTCCTTGTTTTAATTCTTCTGGACGCTTTGATTGAATCGCGTAATAGGCGCCGCGTAATTTAAACGAACGCACTTTTTGTAAATCTTCTCGTTTTAAATAGATTTGTGCTTGATATTTTTCGGATAAATAACGGTCATACTGTAATGGCGTGTGTAAAACCGCTCCTTTTAATGCTTCGTGCGCCGTTTTGATTTGTGTGCTTGTCACGTAGTCCAAATGCTTCCCCTCACTTTTTATTTTTTAGTCTTCTCCTTGAACAAATGGCATCATTTTACGCAACTGCGCGCCGACGATTTCAATTGGGTGACCCGCTCTTTCAGCCCGCATTGCTTTAAAGTTCTTGAAGTCTTGGGCATTGTCTTCGATAAAACCATTGGCGAAGTTGCCATTTTGAATATCTGTTAAAACATCTTTCATCCGATCTTTTACGTCTGATGTAATCACGCGTGGGCCTGAAACGTAATCACCGTATTCGGCCGTGTTTGAAATTGAGTCACGCATTTTCTTAAAGCCACCTTCGTAAATTAAGTCAATGATTAATTTTAGTTCATGACAAACTTCAAAGTAAGCCAATTCTGGTTGGTAACCAGCTTCTGTTAAAGTTTCAAAACCAGCTTCAATTAAGCTTGTTAAGCCACCACAAAGAACGGCTTGTTCACCAAATAAGTCCGTTTCGGTTTCTTCTTTAAAGGTTGTTTCTAAAACACCCACCCGAGTAGCACCGATGCCTTTTGCGTAAGCTAAAGCTTTCTCTTTCGCATGGCCACTTGCATCTTGATAAACTGCGTATAAAGCCGGTACCGCAAATCCCTCTGTAAACGTCCGACGAACTAAGTGTCCGGGTCCTTTTGGTGCCACTAAGAAAACATCCACATCTGCTGGAGGCGCAATCACGTTAAAGTGAACGTTAAACCCATGGGCAAAGACTAATGAATTGCCTGCTTCTAAGTTTGGCGCAATTTCATTTTCATAAAGTGCTCCTTGGATTTCGTCTGGTGCTAAAATCATGACAACGTCGGCTTTTTTTGTTGCTTCGCTAACCGGGTAAACTTCAAAACCATCTTCACGAGCTGCTTGAGCTGATTTTCCTTCACGTAGCCCAATAATCACTTGATGACCATTGTCGCGTAAGTTTTGCGCATGCGCATGTCCTTGAGAGCCATAGCCGATAATCGCAATCGTTTTTCCTTTCAATTCATCCGTTGTCACATTTTCATCGTAATATACTTTAACCATTTATTCTTCCTCCAATTTATCTGTTTTTTATTTTTTAACCACGAACAAGTCCCGTAATCCCGGTGCGGGCCAACTGTTTTAAGCCATATGGCCGTAAAACTTCAATACACGCGTCGACTTTTTCATGGGTTCCAACCACTTGAATCATAATTGTCTTTTGGGCCACATCGACAATATCCGCTCGAAAAGGCGCAATCACTGCTTGAATCTCCGAACGAATCGTCGTGGGCGCATTGACTTTAATTAAAGCCAATTCCCTTTCTAAATGGGGATCATCGGTAATATCCGACACTTTCATCACTTCGATTTGTTTGTTTAGTTGTTTCAGTACTTGTTCAGCTTCCGCGTCGTCTTGCACGTTGACCACAATCGTCATGCGTGACAGGTCAAATTGTTCGGTCACGCCCACTGAAATGCTTTCGATATTTACTTGACGACGATTTAAAACACTCGTAATCCGACTTAATACCCCTGATTTATTCGCAACTAAGGCAACTAATACACGTCTCATTTCCCATCCACCCCAATCATATGATGATTTGGCGCTCCTGATGGCACCATTGGTAAAACATGTTCCGTTGCTGAAATCACTACTTCGATCAGTTGTGGACCTTGATAAGTAAAAGCCTCCGCCAAATCTTGGGTAATGGTTGCTGGGTTTGCTAGGCGAGTGGCCTTGATACCATAAGCTTCGGATAGTTTAATGAAATCTGGTTGATATTCAAAAACAGAAGCACTCCGGCGATTATTGTGGAACCTCTCTTGCCACTGACGAACCATGCCTAAGGAAGAATTATTTAACAAAATAAATTTCACATTCAAGCCATATTCATTTAATAGCATCATTTCTTGGTTGGTCATTTGGAAACCACCATCGCCCACAAAAACAACTACTTCTCGATCGGGATGAGCAAACTGGGCGCCGATTCCTGCTGGGACACCAAATCCCATCGTGCCAAGTCCACCACTTGTAATCAGTTGTTTGCCAAAGGTAAAGGGATAAAATTGCGCAGCCCACATTTGATGCTGGCCCACGTCCGTAATCACATAAGCGGCCCCTTTCGTGATTTTCCCAATCTCTTCAATGACTTGTTGCGGTTTAATTTCGGTTGGGTGATTTCGCTCATAGATATAAGGGAACTCTTTTTTACGTGTTTGGCAAAGTTCACGCCAAGCCGCAAAATCTGTTTCAACCGTTGGATAATCTAGGAATTTTTCTAAGGCTTTTTTAGCATCTGCCACAATTGGAATATCCGTTGGAATCACCTTGCCAATTTCAGCTGGATCAATATCGACATGGGCAATCGTGGCAAGTGGCGCAAATTCTTTTGGTGCGGTGGCTAAACGGTCATCAAACCGACTACCAATATTTAAAATGAAGTCACATTCGTATAAGGCCATATTCGCCGCATAAGTCCCATGCATGCCCCCCATCCCGATAAAGTTCGGCGATGACGTTGGTAAAATCCCTAAACCTAATAAGGTCGAAACGGTCGGAATTTGATATTTTTCAACAAAAGCACGCAATGCTTCTTCACCACCCGCAGCGGTAATGCCGGCCCCAATTAATAAAACAGGACGACGGGCTTTATGTAAAGCTTGCATTACTTTTTCGATTTGATTTTCAGCTGGATGAATATTTGGTTGATAACTGCTCAAACCTTTAAACTCACAAACCGCTTGTTTATACGCATGTTCCATCGTCATATCTTTAGGTAAATCAATTAAAACAGGTCCTTTTCGACCGGTTGTCGCAATATGAAAGGCTTCAATAATCGTTTGTTCCAATTCCTTTACATCGCGGACTTGATAATTATGTTTTGTAATCGGAAGAGTAATGCCCAAAACATCGGCCTCCTGGAAGGCATCTTTTCCAACTACCTGACTCGATACTTGCCCCGTAATTACGACGAGTGGCGTTGAATCGGCCATCGCATCCGCAATCCCGGTGACCACATTGGTTGCTCCCGGACCGCTTGTTACTAAGACGACACCCGGCCTTCCTGTTGCCTTCGCATAACCTTGAGCGGCGTGTACCGCCCCTTGTTCATGACGTGTTAAAATATTGGGAATCTCCTCATCATATAACGAATCATAAATTGGTAAAACAGCCCCGCCGGGATAACCAAAAATCATTTCAACCTCTTGATCTTTTAAACACTTAATTAGTAAATCTGCCCCAGAATAGGACGTTTCTTTTTGTTGCCTTTCTTCTTTTGTGTTTGCCATTACCTTCCCTCCTATTCTTTTTAATCCCCTCAATCACCTTGATTATCTTTATTTTTCAATTCATGAAAAGAAAAATTAAAAAGCATCCTTCTACTTGTTGGTAGAATAGGATGCTTTCGTGAAGAATCCTATTCTCGCAAACGCGAACAGGACTCAAACAACGGTGTAAAACTTGCCCGTGTTATAAGCCCTTTACCTAATAATGACTAATAAAAATAGGTTGTTCGTTTGCATGTAAATCGTCTCCTTCTTGTAGATGAATATTTTTTAATTTTTTTATAATATATACTTAATCATATTAAAAGTCAATGAATATTGTCAGAAAATTTGAAATTAATTTAGATTCTAGTGAAATTCACCAAAAAAACACCATTTTTTTGCGATTTCCACCTTATTTTGCTCTTTTTTAAATTTTTTTCAAGAATTTGAAAGAAAGAAACCTTTTAATCTTTTTTGCCATTCCCCCTCCTTTTTGCGTATAATGAGAATGAGGTGAATCATATGAAGACCATTAGTCCTTTTGCAGCAATTGAAAAAATAAACCAAGCCCAACGCATTACTTTTTTAACGGGTGCTGGTATCTCGACCCCTTCTGGTATTCCCGATTATCGTTCGCTCAAAGGCGTCTATCACGGAATCGAAACACCAGAATATTTGCTCAGTATTGATTGTTTGGATCGTGAACCTAAAAAATTTTACGACTTTCTCATGCAACTCTATCACCCTGATGCTCAACCCAATATCATTCATCAAAAAATTGCCCAGCTCAGTCAAAAAAAGCACGTGCAAGTCGTTACCCAAAATATCGATAGCCTCCACGAAAAAGCCGGGACTAAACATTGCATAAATTTCCACGGCAGCTTATATGAATGCCATTGCCGACGCTGTCATAAAAACGTCCCCTGGCAAGAGTACTGCCAAAGTGATCGCCATCAAGCTTGTGGTGGACAAATTCGACCCAATGTCGTCTTATATGGTGAAGGATTTACCGATCAGGTGCTAGAAGAAGCGGTTCAGGCGGTAGCTCAAGCAGAATTAATCGTGATTGTCGGTACCTCTTTTCAAGTTCATCCATTTTGCGACTTGATTCATTATAAGAGTCCCGAAGCAAAAATTTTGGTCATCAATCAAACGAAGATTTATTTGCCGATGACCTATGATTTTTTAGAGGAAAATGCGCAACGGGTATTTGAAGATTTACCTTAGTGTTCAGTTACTTTTCCTGATGTAGCGCCCCTAGTCATTGAGATTAGGGGCTTATTTGTTTTGGGAGGAAAATGGGTAATTTTTGAATACGTTTACATTTAGAAAGGGA
>CAYNOA010000130.1:0-5872 GCA_964398695.1 uncultured Enterococcus sp.
ATCTAATTGCATCCACCTACTTTGTATAACACAATTTCTTCTTGATAATTGACTTGCTCTACTCGGACTTCTTGCTTTTTCATTAGCTCAAGTAAGGCTAAAAAAGTCGTGACTATTTCTGTTTTTGTATAGTGAATCAGACATTCAGAAAGTGCTAAGCCATTTTTGTGCTTCAAACGAACCAATTTTCCTTTCATCCAATCCATCTTTTCTTCAATGGTCGTTTCTTCGGCCGTGATTGTTGTTTGGGTTGGTTGCGCATATTTTCTTTTTTCTAACAGGCGATGAAAAGCTAAAAATAAATCAATGGTCGTCAATTGATTTTCGGTGAGTGTCGGCACTTCTTCACTCTTATAAGCTTCTAGGTTCATCGGCTCTTTTGTATAATAGTTTTGGCGTTCTTCGGCTTTTTCGACTAAGCAATCAGCGGCATATTTATACTTACGGTATTCTAACAGCTGGGTAACTAAAGCTTCACGGGGATCTTCTTCAAAAAGTTCTGCTTCTAACTCATATTCAAAATCATTCGTTGGAAGTAACATTTGACTTTTAATCGCCATTAAAGTGGCTGCCATGACTAAGTATTCACCCGCCAAACCGAGCTCAAACTCTTTCATCGCCCGAATATAGTGCATGTATTGCTCCGTGACTTCAGCAATCGGAATATCATAAATATCTAACTCTAATTTTTGAATCAGATGTAGCAGTAAATCGAGGGGGCCTTCGAAAACGTCTAGTTTGATTTGAATTTCTTGCATAAAATCTCCTTTGACTTCTACGCTCTTGGAAAATATTGTTTATACACATCCGTCATGCGTTTTTTCGTAATATGCGTATAAATTTGCGTTGTTGAAATATCGGCATGCCCGAGTAATTCTTGCACGGTTCTTAAATCAGCGCCGTTTTCAAGTAAATGGGTCGCAAAACTATGACGCAAGGTGTGCGGTGTCACATTTTTATGAATCCCCGCTGCTTGTACCAAAGCTTTTAAATTTTTCCAAATGCCTTGACGCGTCAAGCCTTTCCCACGCTGGTTGACAAATAAATGGGTTTCCCCGGGTTGTTTTGCCACAAGCAAAGGGCGGGCTTCTTCTAAGTAACATTCCAACCACTGAATCGCTAAGTCACCTAAAGGCACAATTCTTTCTTTATCGCCTTTTCCAATGGTTTGTAATAAGCCCATGCTCAAATGCAGATCTTTTAATTCTAAATTAATCAGCTCACTGACTCGAAGTCCCGTGGCATACAAGACTTCTAATATCGCACGGTCTCGAATCCCTAAAATTTCGTTCGTATTTGGCGTTTCGATGAGTCGTTCGACTTCATTTAAACTAAGTGTCTCCGGTAAGCGTTGCGCTTTTTTAGGCATTTCGATGTGTTGCATGGGGTTATGATCTGTCAAGCGTTCTTGACGTAAGAATTGATGAAATTGTCGCAAACTCGTAATCATGCGCGCAATCGTTGCCGAAGATTTTTGCTCATTTTTTAATTCTTGTAAAAAATCTAGTACGTTTACGCGTTCAACGGCTTGCCATGTCGGTATTTTTTGTTTCGTTAAAAAGGTCAAATACCGCTCTAAATCTCTTTGATAATTACTACGCGTATTTTCTGCTAAACCTCGTTCAATCGTAACATAGTGTAAATAGTCGGTGATTTCTTCTTTCATGTAATCCCTCACTTCTAGCACCTAATCATACCAAATTTTGCGGCATTCGAACAGTTCTGTGCGTCAAAAAAACCAAATTGACTTACTGGGTCAATTCGGTTTTTTCTTTTTCTTGACATGCTTGGCAAATCCCGTGAAAAGTTAAGCGGTGATCCTTGACCATAAAATGGTATTTTGCTTCAACAATTCGTTCGACCTCACCAAGTAGGTCTTCTTCAATTTCCTCAATACAGCCACACTCTAAACACAAAAGATGATGATGGAAATGAGCGGCCCCTTCTTTGCGCAAGTCATAGCGCGCAACCCCATCATCAAAGCTAATTTTATCGACGATTTTGATATCCGTTAAGATTTCAAGCGTACGATAAACCGTTGCGAGTCCAATATCTGCATTTTTTTGTTTCACAAAAAAATAAATTTCTTCCGCCGATAAATGGTCTTTCTCGTTTTCAAGCAAAACTAAAAGCGTAACTTCTCTTTGAGGGGTTAATTTGAATCCAGATTCATGGAGTTGTTTCTTCGTTTTTTTTAAAGACTCTTGAATATTCATTTGCCCCCACCTTATTATAATGATTCTAAACTAGATAACTTTCTACTTAGGAACTATTATAAAGTAGAAAGACCAATTTAACAAGTTACTTGTTGGTTTTCTTCACTAATCGAGTCATGCCGTCCTTTTGTTCAATCAATCGTTGTTTCATTAAATTACCTAACGCACGTTTAAATTGGCCTTTACTAATGCCAAACATTTGCTCGACTTCAGCAGGTGTCGATTTATCCGTATACGCCATTTCATTTTGCGGGGCACGATTTAAAAAGGCTAAAATCATCGCCGCATCATCCGTAATCGCTTCATGTGCACGTGGTTTCAATGAAAGATTTAACACCCCATCGGGACGAATACCGATCACACGACCGGAAACTTTTTCCCCTAGACGTGGCTCTTGATAACGTTCTGATGGATGGACAAAGGCAATATAAAAATCATCGGTTAATAAGTAGCTACCCGCTAACTTTAAGCGGAAAGTTGTGCCTGAAATATCTTTATTTAACAAGGCTTCTGTCCCACGTTTGCTGAGTGCTTTAAAGATTTTTTCTTCCGCGAGATTACCCCAAAGGCGATCTTTTTCATCCACTTTCAATGAAATCATTAATTGGTCACCTTTTTTAGGCCAAAGTTCACGCATGGTCGGTAATTCATCTAAGGAAACAGCCACGTCTTTATCCGGTAAACCAATATTAACAAAGACACCTAGATCTCTTCTTGTATCCGTTACTTCACCAAACGCATAGTGGCCTTTGCGACTTTTAGGTAAATTTGTTGTAAAGCGAAACTCTTGTTTTTGATTTTGGTACCCAAAACCTTCAACCATTTCTCCCATTTCATGGCTTCCTTCAGTTTTATCTAGCTTAAAAGTAAGGCCATTTTTTTGCACAAAATAAGCTTGTTCATTCTCATCGATAATCATGCCGCTAAAAACGGCTGCGATTAATTCATTCATCTATTTTCCTCTTTCTTTTCTAGTTTCACCAAATCAGGCGAAGTACGGCGATTGTCACAATCCCAGTTAAAACAATTTTCATTAAATCTTTTGTATAATAACCAACAAACAACGTTGGTAGACAAGCCAGTGTTTCTTGTATTTTCAATTTAGGTAGCCCTTGGTCTTTTATTTCAAGTAAGCTTTGTAAGAGCAAAGCGGCTAAAATACACAGGGGCAAATAATCTAAAAATTGGCGAAAGCGGGGCGAGAAATTGACTTTTCGTAAAAAAGCAAACGGTAAAATTCTAGGAAACCAAGTCACCAAACCACTTGCTAGAATCAATAAAAGGTAACTTTTTTCAGACATCGCTCATCCCTCCTACTGCCGACCCAATTAAAGTGGCACCAATCACCGCGAATTCTGGTGTGGTCCACCACATCAACAAATAAACACTCAAAAAAACCGTCGCTAAGACTAGTAGCGTCTTTTTCGTTTGACGTTTTAATTCGACCTCGGCTTGAAAAAGAAATAGTCCCAAAAACATCGCGACTAAAGCGAAATCTAGACCTAAAGTTTCTGGATTCGTCACGAATCGCCCAAAAACCCCACCTAAAACGGTCGCAACAATCCAAACAAGGTAAGCTAAAAGATTTAAACCATTCATCCAAGCTAAACTAATTGGGCGCCCCTGCCGCAAATAAGTGGTTAACACCCCGTAAGATTCATCGGTCAACAACGAACCTACCCCGATATTTCCTAACAGTGAATATTTTTGAAAATACGGTGAAACCGATAAACTCATTAATAAGTGACGTAAATTAATAAAAAAGACCGTTACAATAATTGACGAAAATGGGGCTTGAATTGCCAACATGCCACAAATAATAAATTGCGCACTGCCTGCATAAACAATGAGCGACATCAAAAAAATTTGCCAAATGCTTAAACCAATCCCTTTGCCGACGACCCCCATCGCAAAACCAATCCCTAAATAACCAAAAATAGTTGGCACACATGCACGTAGGCCATCCATAAATGTTGGTTGTTCCTTTCTCATTTCCAATAAAAAACCCCCTTATTTCCCGATAGTTTATTGAACCATCATACCGAAAATAAGGGAGACACTCAAGTTTTATTATTAACGATTCGCATTTCCTTTATAAAAACCTGTTTTGGCATTTACCGTTACTAGATAATAAGGCATCGAGGATTGTGGAATCCCTTTTAATAAAGAAGATTGATTATTGGTTGCATACAAATGATAATACCCTTCCCCATTTTCAATCCGGACAGGTTCTAAAACAAACCCACCAGGCACCACATAGCCTCTATTAATGACCGCATTGATAAAAGTATCATACACACCTGGCGCCCATTGCCAAGCCGGATTACTCATATCATTTAAATCACTTTGACGACTAGAAATAATCGGTTGATAATTACGATTCGTTGGGGTGCTAGGGCTTAAAATTTCTTGGCCTTCATTGAAACGTATTGAAAGACTTGCTTGTTCTTGCGCCAAGGCGGCTTCTTCTTCCGCTTTCTTTTGAGCCGCTAATTGCTTTTCTTGTTCCGCAGCTTCACTTGCTACGAGGGCTTCTTCCACTGGTTGCAAGGCTTTAACTAGGCTTTCTTTCATGGGGCTTGCAAACAATTGGGCCACTTCTTTTTGTGTTGTTTCAAGTGTTTCTTTGCTAAAATCAGTAGTTAGCTGACCTGCTTGCAAGGTCGCAGTGACTTTACTTACTGCTGTCTGGGCGCTTTGAACTTGCTGATACTCCGTTTTTGCTTGCTCCAAAGCCTCGTTAACTAGCTTCGCAAACGGGGTAGTATCGTTGACTAAATTCGTTACGACAGGACTTGCATCTTTAATGTGCACGTCTTTTACTAATTTATCACCGAGTATAATCGGTTCTGTAAAGTATTGGTTGACCGTTTCAATCAGTGAAGATTTTTGATACAAGGTTTCACTCAATTGCTCCAAAGCTCGATAATCGTCTTGGGTTTTATAAGCCATTAACTCTTGCTTAATGGCTTTCACTTGTGAAGAAGTGACACTTGCCTTTAAAAATTCTTGTTGATCATCTAAAAATAGTTGATTCAGTTGGGTCTTTAAATCTTCTAATTCTTTTTTTGTTTGCCTAGCGGTCGCTTGAGCCGCTTGCTCTTTGGCTTGGTAATCCGAATATAACCACCAACTGCCGGCCGCAAAAAGTAAGCCCACTGCGCCAAGTAGATAGAATGGTTTCTTCGATTTTGGCTTTCCTTTGACTGCCCGAGTCGGGGTTACTTCCACTGATGTCGCAGCCTTTTCAACGTTTACCTCTTGTTCAACTTTTTCTTCCTGTTGTCCAATCCAATCACTGGCTTTTTCAATCTCACTTTGCTCTTGCATTGAAACCGGGTCTTTTGCCAGGTTTTCCGAAATCTCTGCTAATTTAATTGGTGCTTTTACCTTGGTTGTGACGGTTGGGCGAACTTTGAGTACTTCCACCGGTTCTTCTGTTGCTTTTTCGATGAGGTCTTCCACGGGTTCTTTCGTGGCTTCTTCTGTTAAGACTTCTTCTTTCAAATCTTCTTTTGCTACTTCTTTTGACTCTTCGTTCAACGTCACTTGCTTAGAATCTGCTAATGTCGTTTCTATGCTTAAATTTTCTACTGCAGCAGTTTCAAGCGCGGTCTTTACTTTTGTTTCATCTGAAAGTGTCGTGGTTTCTTTTT
>CAYNOA010000131.1:0-5870 GCA_964398695.1 uncultured Enterococcus sp.
GTTTGCTTGCTTTGTTCAGTTTTCAAAGGTCTACGTTATTGCGTTAGCAACTTTTATATCGTAACAGATTTACTTTTCAATGTCAACCTGTTTTAAAAGTTTTTTCAAAAGAAGTTTTTTATTAGAAATCCTTTCGCTAACAGCGACTTCATTAGAATAACAAACTCATTGTTATTTGTCAACACTTTTTTAAAATTAAATGATTGGTCTTTCAACGTTCATTTCCGTTTTAAAAAGTTCAACTTCGTTATATTATCATTTATGAAGGTTCTCGTCAACGGTTTTTTTAACTTTTTTTGAATAGACTTGCCTGAGAACAATACTTAATATAACAATTATTTATATAGAAATCAACCATTATTCTCGTTATTTTTAAAATAATAAACCGAAGTGAATATTCAAAGAATATCCACTTCGGTTCGTTCGACTAATTTAAATAAATTAAGCTTTTATTAATTACAAAGAAAGAGAATGTTCGTCAATTTACTTTTCTTCTTCTCCTGCAATCGGAATAAAGAAGCGAAAAATCGTCCCTTGACCTAAACTACTTTCAACAAAGATGCTTCCTTTGTAACTATCAATTAACTTTTGAGCAATGGACAATCCTAAACCATTGCCTCCCTTCGTTCGAGCGCGTGCTTTGTCAACACGATAAAAACGATTAAAAATTTTATCTAGATCTTCAGGTGGAATCCCTTCGCCGAAATCTTGGATGGCAATTTCTATTTTTTTCAAATTACTCGAAATAGAAACATGGACCTCTTTTCGATTCGTTGAATATTTCACTGCATTATCCATTAGAATAATTAGCAATTGTTCAAAATGGTTACGATATATTTTTAAAACCTTCTCAGCATATAAGTCATCATCTAATGTAAAAATAAAATCTGGATAAATCATTCGAAAATTATTAACGACTTGATTCACTACTTCTTTAGCATTTGTTCGTTCATTACTATAATGAATATTCACTTGTTCGGCTCTAGATAAATCTAGCATCTCTTGGACTAAAGTTTTCATTCTTTTAATTTCTTGTATACTTGCAGATAAAGATTCTTCTAACACTTCAGGATCATCTTTTCCCCAACGATTCAATAAATTTAAGTGTCCCTCAATTACTGCAACTGGGGTTCGAAGCTCATGGGAGACGTCTTCAACAAAACGTTCTTGCAATTCCGTATACGAACGCATTCGATCGAGCATTTCATTAAAAATTTCTGCTAAGTCCGCTAATTCATCATTGCTCCCTAATTTAGGCATATGGATATCTGATTGTGGATCTTTTCGAATTTTTTCCATTGTATCACGCAAGAGTTTAAGTGGTTTTAAATAATAAGCAGATAATAAATAAGCCAAAATACTACTTAATATTAAAGAAACGACTTCTAAAATAATTAGAATCGTCATTAATCGATTCTTAATCGCATAATAAGTGGTTAACTCGTAGAAAGTTTGAACGTAGCCAATTAATTCGCGTGTTTCCTTTGAATAAATCGGCTGAACGAGTAAGAAACCTTCTTTCCCATTAAATGTTTCAATACTGGCTTTTTTCGGCTCGCTTTGAAACAGCGCCATCTTTGTTTTATTTGTCGCTAAAACGAGCTCTTCATATGGATTATAAACAAATAAATTAAAATCTGGATGGCCAATTTTTGAAATAAAGGGATCAACATCCACAAACAGGCCATCCCTATTCACAACATCTAGATTATCGCTATTGATGATAGCACGATACGCTGCTTTAAAATTTAGCGATTGATTTTGATTGGCTAGACGTGAAGTAATTTCATAAGTAGCTTGTTCAATCGCTCGACGTTCTTTGGCTACATATAAATTCACCGACGACTTATAAGTGATAACCGCAAAAATCGTGAAAACAACAAAAATAAAGAAAAAACTGGCAAAAGCCCACTTTATAGTTAAAGAAGGCCTTTTTAGTTCTTTTATATTTTGTTTAATTGGGTTCATGAGCGCATCACATAGCCAGTGCCACGAACCGTTTGTATGTAACTTTCCTCTCCCGGTACATCAATTTTATTTCGTAAGTAGCGAATATACACATCGACCACGTTGGTTTCAACTTCCGTTTCATAGCCCCAAACTTTATTTAATAAAACGTCACGCGCCAATACAACATTGACATTCTCCATTAAAGTAAGTAATAACTCATATTCACGTTTAGTTAGTTCAATCATTTCTGCGCCACGGCGAACCACACGGTTTTCTTTTTCAATTGTTAAATCACGGTAAGTCACGGTTGTTTGTTTAACAATGTTTTTATCACCTTCAATATCGATTCGGCGAAGCAAAGCACGTAAACGCGCCAGTAATTCTTCAATCGCAAACGGCTTAACGATATAATCGTCGGCACCGTGGTCGAGACCAGATACACGATCAATTACTGAATCTCTGGCCGTCATCATAATAATTGGCGTGTTTTTCGCCTGACGAATCCGGCGACAAACTTCTAAGCCATTTAATTCCGGTAACATCAAGTCTAATAAAATTGCGTCCCACTCTTTACTTAGTGCTGCATCTAAGCCTGTACGTCCATTATAGTGAACTTCGGTTAGATATCCTTCATGTTTTAACTCTAACTCGACAAAGCGTGCTAAATTTTTTTCATCTTCAATAATTAATATTTTCCCCATTCAAACCCATCCTTTATTAAATTATCTGAAACGGTCTTTCATGCCAGTTTGATTTTACCATGGAAGCACAAATTTAAAAAGAGATTCGTATACCAATAAAAGGAAATACGCCTCTCTTTTTAATCGTTTAATGAATATTATTTTTCATCATACCATGAGTAGTGGAAAATTCCTTCACGATCCACGCGCTCATAAGTATGGGCACCAAAGTAATCACGTTGCGCTTGAATTAGATTCGCTGGTAAACGTTCGGCACGGTAAGAATCAAAGTAAGCAATGGCCGAAGCAAAAGTTGGTACCGGAACACCGGCTTGAACCGCTAAGGCAACTACTTCACGAACAGACTGTTGATATTTTTCTGTCACTTCTTTAAAGTAATCATCTAATAATAAATTGGCTAAATCTGCTTCCTTATTATAGGCATCGGTAATTTTTTGCAAGAACTGCGCACGAATAATACAGCCGGCACGCCAGATTTTAGCAATTTCACCAAATGGTAAGTCCCAATTGTATTCTTTTGAAGCGGAACGCAATTGGGCAAAACCTTGTGCATAACTCATAATTTTGCTGAAGTATAAAGCTTGACGAATTTTTTCAACAAATTCTTTTTGATCGCCTGTAAATTCAAAATTGGCTGGTCCTTGTAAAACTTTACTTGCAACCACGCGTTCTTCTTTATAAGCAGAAATGTAACGAGCAAAAACAGATTCGGTAATTAACGGTAGAGGCACGCCTAAATCAAGCGCACTTTGACTCGTCCATTTACCTGTTCCTTTATTTCCTGCCGCGTCTAAAATCACATCGACAACCGGCAACCCTGTTTCTAAGTCATCTTTACGTGTTAAGATGTCTGCAGTAATTTCAATTAAGAAACTATCTAATTCACCTTGGTTCCACTCCTTAAAAATTTCTGCCATTTCAGCAACTGACAAACCTAAAATATTTTGCATTAAATCATACGATTCCGCAATTAATTGCATATCACCATATTCAATTCCATTGTGGACCATTTTTACGTAATGCCCCGCACCATCAGGACCAATATAAGTCACACAAGGACTACCATCTTCGGCTTTTGCTGAAATTTGTTCTAAAATTGGTGCAACGAGTGCATAGGCTTCTTTTTGCCCCCCTGGCATAATCGAAGGACCTTTCAACGCGCCTTCTTCACCACCAGAAACACCTGTTCCAATAAAGTTAATACCTGAATCAGCTAACTCTTCACTACGACGAATCGTATCTTGGAAGAAAGTATTCCCACCATCAATCAGGATGTCCCCTTTGTCTAAATGCGGAAGGAGTGCTTGAATCGTTGCATCTGTCCCACGTCCAGCCTGAACCATCATCACAATTCGACGAGGCTTTTCAATCGCCGCTACAAACTCTTCTACTGAATAAGTTCCTAATAATTTTTTGCCAGGATTTTCATCAAGAACTTCTTGCGTTTTCGATCCCGTGCGATTATATAAAGCAACCGAGTACCCACGGCTTTCGATATTAAGCGCCAAGTTTTTTCCCATTACTGCCATCCCTACAACGCCGATTTGTTGTTTCGTCATTTATTTTCCCCCTAATCAATTATCGGATTTTTCTTGCTATTTATTATTATAGCTTATAACAGCCTTGAATAAAACAAAACTATTAAAATCTGATGAATTTCTTTTTTAGAAATATAATTCTTAAAAAAATAAACCTTAGGCTCCATGGTTAGCCTAAGGTTTAAAATAACTTTTTCTGAAAAAAAGTTATTACGCTTCTTTAGTAGATACGTCTTTACCGTCATAATGACCGCAGTTTGCACATACATGGTGGCTTTTTTTCATTTCGCCACAGTTTGAGCATACACTTACACCATTAATTGATAATTTGTAGTGTGTACGACGTTTTGCTTTTTTCGCTTTTGATGTCTTTCTAGCTGGTACTGCCATTTGCTACACCTCCTTGTAAATGAAAACAACCGAAATGGCTGCGATATATTCCAATCTTACAGATTATCTTCTTCTGAATTTTCAAACAGACTCGATAATTTCGCAAGACGAGGATCAATTTGAGAATCTACTTGCGACTCTTTCATCTCCAAATATTCATCTTCTGATAAAACCGCCCAATTCTGTCCTTTCGGAAGGTTTGTTGCGTGTTTTTCAGCTTCTGTTAATACTTGTAAGGGAATCTCAAGCAAAAGGTTATCAGCAACCGACTCACTTAAATCAAGCGTTTGAGTTTCTAAAATTAAAATCTCTTCTTCTTTCATTCGTTCATCTTTATGCTGAAATTGCTCTGGTGTCATAAACACTTCATCGACGGTAAATTCAAAAGGCAAAGCAACGGGTTCTAAAGAACGCGTTGAAGGTAAAGTCATCATAGCTGAGACGGTATAATGCAAAATATATTCTGTTGGATTCACAGAAACAAGGCCTTTTACTTCAACTGCCGATAAATCAATAATCTCTTTGTCTCTTGCTTGCAACTCATCTTTTAAATCAAGTGTTGTCTGAAACGCTAGCGGTTGTTCCTGGTATCTTCTAAGTTCTAATAAAGACCATTTCATATTATCACCTCTAAGCAACAAAAGCTATTATACAGGGCTTCTTTTTCTTTGTCAATGAAATTTTCTTGACACTTAAAATTAAAAAAAACAAGGCTGGACATCGCTGACCAGCCCTAGTCTTTTTTAAGAAATCAAATTAGATAGCAGTTGCTTCCCCACGGTAGATAATTCCACGACGAGGGTCAACTGTGATTAATTCACCATCATTAATAATTGACGTTGCGTCTTTGGCACCGACAACGACTGGTAAATCTTTTGCAATTCCGACAACTGCCGCATGAGAAGTTAAACCACCATCTTCAACAACTAAAGCAGCCGCTTTTTCAATCGCTGGCATATAGTCTTTGTCTGTTGTTGGTACAACTAATACCATGCCTTCTTTTGCTTTAGCAATTGCTTCTTCTGCACTGTTTGCTACCACTGCGTTAGCGACCACTGAACGGCCACCGACACCTTGAGCTTCGATTAAACGAGAACCGATTAATTGAATTTTCATTACGTTTGTTGTCCCACGCTCACCAACTGGAACACCGGCAGTGATTAAGATTAAATCACCTTCAGAAGCAAAGCCTAATTCAACCGCTTTTTTAGAAGCTAAATCAAACATTTCGTCAGTTGTTGTTGGTTTTTCAGCAACAGTTGGGTAGACACCCCAGTTTAGTAATAAGCCA
>CAYNOA010000132.1:0-5866 GCA_964398695.1 uncultured Enterococcus sp.
GTCTGGTAAAATCTGTAATTCTGGGATACTGGCATCCATTAAAATTGCTGCTCTTTCTCGATAGTATTGACCTATCTGATAATGAGCGACCGTCGAAGAAAGCTTGTGGCTTTGCTTCATAAAAGGAAAACGCGCAGTAAAACTTTCGTGTAATTTTTGAAAAAGCAAATGATCAATTTCATGGTTTTGATTTGAGGTCTCTTTTAATTCTTTATGAAGACGGCCATTATAGATTCGATAGATGTCTTGGATGTTTTCATCTTGGATGGCGCGCTCAAAATCTTGTAAATCTTTTAGTAATGAGCCGATATTTTTTGATGCATTCTCCTTTGTTTCTAAAAACGACATTTCTGCAAATACATCCTCTTTCTTGAATGATTCAATCATTAGATCCCCTCCTTAGTAATACTCTTGCTTCTAGTGTATCATTTTTTTCTAAAAAAAGTGATTGAAAGCTTTATAAAATGCATAAAACTTTCAATCACCTTTAATTATTCTTTATCAAATGTTCGGAAACGAATTTGATTTTTTTCATCACGTTTTAAGACTGTCTCTTCTTTTAAATAAGAAAAATGCAGCTCAGGTACTTTTTCATTTTCTAACATCGTTTCGTATCCTTTAAAGATATCTTGAATATATTGCTTATAAGCTTTCTTTTTGCGTAATCTTTTTTTCATTTTATGCACCATCCTCTACCAGAGTATCTTATCAAGAGTCACAAAAACTTACAATACTCTTTTTAAAATGAAGAGGTTTTCATTAATTGGGAATTAAATAGCCGACACCACTTGACAGAGCAATTTCATTTGGAATCACCCGATAACTTAAATACGAAGCATCGCCTTCAGAAATTAAGATTCCCTCACTCGTTACCGCTTCAACAAAAGCAACGTGACCATATAACGGGTGATACCCAGCAACCCCTTGTTTAAAACTAATGACATACCCAGCTTTTGGACGATTGGAAGTTTGGTAGCCTTGAGCTTCGCCAGATTCTTTCCAATCGGCGCCATTTCCCATATAGTCACCGACTTTACCACCTAGTTGTGTTACTCGATTGAAAACATACCAAGTGCATTGGTCCATGCCATAAGAAGCGGTCGTATTATAATTTTGACCATTAAATTCTGGGAAAATCATCTTTTCACGATAAACCTGCGGAATTTGATGGATGTTTTGTAGCGCATTCCCCACTTCGACTTTGGGTTCATCAAATTGTGTTAAATGATACGTAGCAATAATTGAATTTAATTTATTATAATAACTTGTATCAGTGGCATATTTTCCGGTTAATTCACTCGTTGCTTGCAAGTAGTTTTTCGCATTGGAACGCCAAACATTTTGATAAAATGCTGTATTTGAAGTTAGTCCATTTCGAATTAAGGCCACATAATCGGCTAACGAATCGGCATAATGATCATAGACTCGAAAAGCCGAAGAAATAGTAAATAAACGACCGCTTCCGTCATCTTCTTGTGTTGCTAAAAGGACAGATGCCCGATCAAAAGCGCCTTTAATTCCAAATAAATTGTAATAAGGGGCTTGCGCAAGACTACTGGTTCCTGAACCACTTTCTAAAATTGCCTGTGCAATTAAAACAGAAGCAAATAAATCGTATTTCAAGCCTAATTCTCGCGCACTTTCGCTAATTACATCAATAAAAGCCAAGGTCTGTTCGTTTTCTTGAAAATGAAAGCTTGCCGGGTAATCGGCCAATTGTTTTTCCCCTTCGGCAGATAGTGAAAGCGAGGGGCTAATTTGAACGGCATAAGACGGTGTTTGCATAAAATCATAACGCGTTAATAAGTCTTGGTCATAACCGTCTTCCTCATTCGTTTGATTGGTATGTAACGTAAAGATACGTACGCCCGGTATTTTTTCTAAGTTTTCTTCTGTTTGGGTGTTTTGCATTTTTTCGTTTGATAATTGTTCATCCGCCATAATAAACTTATTTTGGCCTAAGTAAATTGCCATTTTTTGGTCTTCTTCCCAAATCAGCAAATCACCAATTTGAGCCTCTTCAACCGCAACTTTATCCCCGATTTTTTGTAAAGCAGCAAAGGTTTTATCTAAAGATAAACCAAAAACTTTGTTATAAATCGCTTGAATAAAACCATAATGATCAAAACCATGCCCTACTTGATTATCGGCGAGATAGGGTTCGCTTAATAGTTTTAAACTCGCATAGACGATTGCTGCTTGATTTTGATTGGCATAAGAAGCGAGTGTGGGTAATTCAAACCCATTTAAATCTGAAGCAACAAATTCTTTTGCTAATAGTTGTGCATCAATTGAAATTTGGCTACGAGGATAAGCATTTAAAATTGGTGAGGGATTCACTTTGTCTTGAGAAGCAGATGGTTCCGATTCAAGCAGCACTGATTCTGTTGATGGCTCAGTACTCGAGCTGTCTTCTGTCGCGGATGATGATTTCGTTTCTTCAGCTACCTCATCTGATCTACTTTCAGTTGTGGATGATGATTCAGATTCTTCGCTTACTTCACTTGATTCACTTGATTCACTTGTATCGATGGAAGATTCTGTTTCAATTTCTTCTGTTTCATTTGAAAGACTCTCAGTAGTAGTATCAAGACCTTCTTTTGTTTCCTCATTTGAACTGGGACTAACTTCTTCTATCGCAGATGTTTCTTGCGTTTTTGTTGTAGAAATAGTTAGTTCTTGCTCTTCTTCAGTTTCTTTATCTGGAGTAGGTAAAGCTTCTTCAAAACTTGGTATTCCTGAATCAGAAAACACTGGAGGAGTATGAGAAATCAGCAATAGTGTCGTGGTCAAGATTGAAATTGCTTGTGTCAACTTTTTATTTATCTTCATAAAGCAGACCTCCATTTTTAGTCTTAAATTAATTGTATCACATTTGATAGCGTTTACAACAATTACGCAAAAAAGACCAGCGGTTTTTTCGCTAGTCATAAAATTAATTGATAGGCCAAACGTTCACCATTTGGAATTGGAAAACAAACTCTCCCACGATAAATAAAGTGATTCGCAATAATGGCTTTTTGCATCGGCTGATTCAATCGATGCGTGTCAATGCGAATATCCGAAAAACCCAAAGTTTTTGCTTTTTCTAATAATAATGATAGTAATAAAGTCGCCCGCTTTTTCCCACGCTGATTCTTTGCTACCGCTACCCGATGAATGGCTAAATACGGCCCTTCTTCTTGCCAACTCCCGTCTTGAATTGCCGTGTATACAGGATCGATTCCTTGAATTAACGCCGCCGTCGCGACCACCTCATCTTGGTCAGTAACTAATAAATAGCATGCATTCGTTTCAATATCTTTTTTAATTTTTTCATGGTTTGGTCCGTAACCGCCTTGCCATTGAGGAGATTGTTGTTGTCTTAATGTTCTAATCCCTTCTGCCATAATTTCCATAATTACTTCTAAATCATTCGTGGTTGCTAAACGTAACTTCATCGAAATCTCCTTTAATCCTCTTTTGTATAAAAATTAATCCCCACTTCCGTGTCTTCAATCCAGGCATTTTTAGGTGAACCTAGAACTAAATAAACCCAATAAAAATCCCCGACACATGCACTTGCATGGAATGTCGCTAAATAAACAAAAGCAGCAGGATTAAGTAAATTAAAAAACAAGGCCAACCATAAGGAAAAGGTAATTACCATAAATGGTGCTAAACTAATCCATATAAATTGCCACTTATTATAAATGGTACCTGGACTTGTTGCATAGGCCATCCCTTTTTTAAACCCAAATTTCACCTGACTTTTTGGATTCATTACTTTAAAAAACAAACCATGAATAGCTTCGTGTACGATAATTAAGAAAAAGGCTAAAATAAACACTTGGAATAATTGCTTTAAATCGAGAGAATGAAAACTTTCTTTCGTTGTTTCAGAGGCGATAATTGAAAACAAGGGGAAAAATAAAAAGAGTAATCCACCGCCAATTATATTTAACCAAAAAAGAACTTTTTTGTTTTCGAGCAAATTCAAACTTTTAATTTGTTTCATTTAGACTCATCCTTTCCTAAAATTTTATTTGAGCATAATCGAAAAGGAAGACTTCTTTGTAAATGGTTAAAGAAAGCCTTCCTTTTCAATTTTATTAGCGAATACCTAAAGCAATTCTCGCATATCTAGACATACGATCCGTCGTCCACGCTGGATACCAAACGAGTTTCACTTCAACTTTTTTTACTTCTGTCACTTCTTCTAAGGCATCATGAATATTATCGGTGATAACGTCAGCTAACGGGCACCCCATTGTAGTTAGCGTCATTTTAACAATTGCTTCGCCACTTTCACCATCAAATTCAACTTCATATATTAATCCTAGATTTACAATATCAATCCCTAATTCTGGGTCAATTACTGTTTCTAGAGCAGTCATCATGCGATCTTTAATTTCTTGAATTTCTTGTTCAGTATACGCTTCGCTCACAAAAAGGACCTCCTTATTATTCATAGGGTTTATCATACTATTTTTCCGTTCTTTTGTAAAATGAATCTGATTATCGTCTTTTTGAAATTTTAATATCTGGAAAGACCCCCGTTGCTTTAAAACTTCTTTGTTCATCATCATTGGCAAAACGCCCGATAATAGAGTTTGTAGGTACAACATTAATAAAAGCGTTTAGATCCACTTCCAAAACGGCTTGTTCTAAATCATATAATTCATAACGAGTCACAACAATCATAATGGTGCTACTTGGAAGACCCGAATACCCTCCAACCGCTGGCAAAAGCGTCATTCCGCGGAACAAACGACTTGTAATACTCTTCCCAACTGCTTCGGCTTTTGTCGTTACAATAAAAACCGTTACTTTTTGATGACTAGTGTGCATTACATCAATTAAACGGCTCATCGTATATAATGAAATAATCGTATAAAGGGCGCTTTCCACTGAGAAAATGCTCGTCGCAACTAAAATGATAATGCCGTTTAGAATCATCATATAACTTCCCACTGTTTTTCCAGTCATTTTCGCAAAAATTAATGAGATAATATCCATTCCGCCTGTCGTAAAGCCTAACTTTAAGGATAATCCTACACCCACACCAACGAATACGCCACCAACGATGGCATTCAATAAAATATTGTCTGAAAATTGTCCTTCTGGGATTATCATGGTCATTAACGAAACCGAAAGAACATTTAAAAAACTAAAAATTGTCGCATCTTTGCCTAATTTTATAAAGCCTAAAATAAAAATCGGTATATTATAAAGTAAAATAAGAGCTCCCATACTTAAGTGGATATTCCACTGGCTTTGTGCAATGGCGACGGTGATTTGCGAAATTCCGTTGACACCAGCAGATAAGACTTGCGCGGGTGCTAAAAAATAGTTTAACCCAATTGCACTTGTAATCCCCGTAATGAAAATAGTTCCTATCTTTTTGAATAATTCTATCTGTTGCCTTTTATTCATTCTTTTACCAAGCATCCTTTCAAAATCAATCGTTATAAGAATAGCAGTTTCCCTCGTGAAAATAAAGAGCCTTCGTTTAAAAATTTGTTGTAAACGCAATAAGAACTTACTGATAAATAGTAAAGATTGCTATTTTTCATGATAATTATAAAAACAAGCACTATTTTAGGCTTGAAGATACTTGATCACTTAATAAAAAAAGAAGGACACGTTACAGAACTACAAAAGATTGCTATAATAAATAAAATGAACAAAGGTTTAAGCGAATAAAAAACCTTGAAAAAATTAATATTCAGTATAAAGGAGTCGTTCATATGGCAAAAGAAGCAAGTTTTGATGTCGTTTCTGAATTAAATTTAGAAGAAGTGAAAAATGCAATTCAAATGACCACCAAAGAATTGACCAACCGCTTTGATTTTAAAGGCTCAACGGTTGAAATAAAAATGGAAAA
>CAYNOA010000133.1:0-5801 GCA_964398695.1 uncultured Enterococcus sp.
ATAAGCTCATCTGCTCAATCCCTCAAAGCTACCAACCTTATCGAGAAAACTAGTAATTAAGAACAAAAGAATCAACCAAATTACTCCATCATCAAGTATCTCGAATTTTTTGAACGATGGTTATTGCCGCAATTGCCATTGTTTTAACTGGTAGTCGGCGTCTTGTAAATGGCTTTTTGCGCTAGCAATCATTTTGTTTGTGGGGATGATTTGTTTGTTTTCATCGACTAAGTAGATGCCGCCATTAATCGGTTGGGTCTGCCAGTTTTTTGCATGTTTGAATTCTTCGGTGCTCCCCCATAAGTATGGCACGGGTAAGAAGCCTGCCGCAAATATTTTATAAAAGCCTTCAGGAGAATAAGGATTGTTGATATGTTTTTCTATGGCTGCAATAACCGCAGTGGCTGAAGCCAATAATTGCGCGGTTCTTTCTTTGACCTCTAAATTTTTACTCATGTCTTCAATTTTATCTTGTTGGCGTAGTTTACGGTAGTCTTTCAAAGCTTGTTGCGTGATTTGGATGCTTTCATTAATAATCGCTGGTGTAGCTAAGGAGACGGCTTCGGAATAACTAACGACATGAATGATGGCGGGACTGAACGCATTATGAGGGTCAATATCATCCATCATTGCGGTCACGGCAGCTAGTTGGATTTTTGCTTCTTCAATATCGGCTTTGAAATAGTCTAAACCCGCTCTTGGTTGCAAGAGGACTTTAAAGTTACTATCTTCTAACGATTGCACGAGTCGCAGCATCGCTCTTGATTTGGCTAAATCTTGTACGCCCCAAGTTAGGCGCGGTGTATTTAACATGTTTTGTAGGATGAAGGTTTGAATGCCTAATTTTTTGGCTAATTTGGCGACTAAATAAGCCGAGACGATGTAGCTAACGTCATCGGACCCACGAAAGGCAAAGTGGTGAGAGACGTTGGCTTCAAAAGGTTTGTTCGTACTTGCGATGTATTGAATTGTCTTGACGTGTTCTTTTAAGTTGGTATACAAATCATAGGGACCGCGCTCATCGAGTTGATTAAACCACCATAAAGACAGGGCGTGCCAAGCGATATGAATGGTTTCTTCATAGATTTTGGCTAAACTTGGGATATTTTTTGTTCCGGCATAGGTGCGTAATAACATCGGACGCCCGGCCTCCCAAATCATTTGATATTCTTCTTTTGAGTTGATGGGGACACCGCCGCCATTTGGCTTATTTTCCCAGTCTTCACTGAAATTCGACTGGGTTAATTGTGAAGAACCGATGGATAAAATATCTAAATACCCTGTACGGGCGAGTTCTTTGGTCCAAGCAGCAAACTCTAAGACGGATTGCTCGCGACGAACTTCGGAAGAGTAAGGGCCAACATGTGCGCGCATGAGCGGCATGAATTCTTTGACGGGTGCTTGCAATCTTTTTAGTAAGGTATCTTTCTTGGTGCCATAATCTTCGTAATTAGAACGGTCAAGCGGTTTAAAATGGCTATATTCATGCGCTTGAATCAAATCTTTGCCAAATTCTAGGCGCAGGTCGTCATATTGACTACTTTCTCGGATGTACTGAGGGATTCGTTCGCGCGGCACGTTTAATTTTATCAGTGTTTCACTGGGCGATTCGCCGCCTTTAAAAGTTTTGACGAGTCCTTGATGCTCGTGTTCAATTTTTTCGCAAGCTTTTGGTAGACCGGAAAAAGAAATTTGCTTTAAGGAACCACCTTGAAACGAAAATACCCGCGCCTCTTTCAAGGCTTTGACTAAATAGCCCATCATCGAGATGGCGGTTCCTTCATCTAGACGGTAGCTCACACCTAAGGCCGTAATCTGATTTTCTTTGATCCATTTGACGATGATTTTTTGATTGTCTTCGTAATGGATTTCGTTTAAGGTTCTTTCAATGAAGTCATCGGCAAGTAGCACGTCATAGCCGCAATTTTTTAATAATTCTGCGACGAAGCTAACCCCTAGGGTGTGGGCATCAAGGGACGGTTTGATCAAGGCGTATTTATCACGAGAAGGTTGATTCATTTTCACTCACTCCTAACTGAACAAAGCTTTTAAATTGATGGCTTCACTTCCAAATAAAGTCGTTAAGTTTCGTCCGTTTTTACGATAGTCGGTGTTCATTAATAAAGTGGCTAAGTCAATAATATTTTTAGTGTAAGGCATTGGTAACCCTAAATAAATTCCAACGGCTTCAAGTGGCACAAGCCCACAAGGAATGTCTTCGAACAAGTAGCGATGATTTAAAGAAGTGGGCGCCATAATGGTCTGATAGGATGAATTGTTTTGAATACACTCATAAAGATTGCTGCCAGTCACGTGATATGTTCGTTTCAGCCAATCTTTTGTCTTTTCAACGGGACAGCCGAGTGCTTTGGCAACGGCTAATCTTTCTTGATCGAGTTGCTCGATAAAATGAGCTATGGAAGGGGTAATTCCTTCCGTATAATACTTATAAGTACGTTGGTCGTTTTCTGTCCAACCAACGTTTAGTAACAGTGGGGCACAATGTAAAATCATGCCGACATTGCCAATCGAAGTTTCAATCATTGAGTGGGCTGGCGTAAGGTAAGGTTGTAGGCAGGTCGGTAATTTTTGGATAATTTGCGCATTTTGCTCAGCAGAAAAAGTAGCAATTAAGACGTCATTTTTCATTGCAATGATATTAACGGCATCTTCACTTGTTTTTCGGCAAATGTAAATGATGGTTTGTGTTTCCGCAAGCGTGATATTTTGTTTTGGATTGTATTTCCGGTAAGTTTCTTGGAACTCAAAAGCACCAAAAGTTCGGCCAGGGTTTAAAACAATCAATGTTTCTTTTTTTAGATTTTTGGCAATTTGTTCGGCAATCTCCTTGTGCGAACTTGCCGGGGTCGTCACTAGAATTAAATCGGGGTCATGAAGGGCTTGGGCCATGTTGTTTGTTACGAGGTGAATTTGGATGCTGCCGGTTACAACGCCTTCAGAAAAGATTGTGCGGGTCGTTTTTAACTTTTCAATGGTTGCGTTAGATCGATTCCACAAGGTTACTTGGTGGCCGTCTTGGCCTAAATGAGCGGCCATTGCTAGACCTGAGTTTCCTGCACCAATAATCGTTATTTTCATTTATCTTCCTCCTTCGTAAGCGTTTACATGAAGCGGTAGGTGAAATTGATTCTCGATAAAGATACTTTACAATTGGACATAACCAAAAAAGGTTCAATTAAAGAAGATTTCTTATACATGTATTATAACACAAAAATTTGTTTGCCCCTTTATGAGAAAAAATGTTAAAAAAACACAAAAAATCAAGCAAAGGCCATAAATTCTCAAGAATTAAGTGCTATAATTTGTTATAGGAGTGCGCAACAGAAGGGATGGGATGTTCATTGGAATTTCTTTTATTATTGATTTTGTGGGGCTTTGCAATGAAAACCTTACCTAAAAATCGTTTTTTATTTACCAAAGTTCTGCCTTATTTAAGTGCGATGTCACTGATTTTTACGCTTTTTTTATGGCGCTTGTGGAATCAACAATTCTTGTTTTTAAGTGCCGTCATCGTTAATAGTGTTTTATTAGGCGGTATTTTTCTTTTTACTTATTTAAAAAAACAGCATGTTATCGTAAGGAAAAGACTGAAATGGTCGCAAGGCTTGGTTCTTTTATTGGCATCGATTTTTACTTTTAGCGGGATTTTATTGTATTTGAGTGGTCAGTGGGCGATGCAGACCTTTGCGAATATGACCTTTGATCAGATGGTTTTGGCTTTGAGTCAGCCATTAGGCCAAGCGGAATCGAGTCAAATGGCCAATTTTTTATGGCATCCGTTTTTAAGTAGTTTTGTCTGGAGTAGTCTGGTGGTTAGTGGTTTCTTATTTTTTGCCCATTTTTCGATTACGTATCACCACAAAAATCGAGTGCTTTTAGGTAAGTTCTTTGTTCCGAGTATTTTGCTAGTGGGACTTTTGACTTTCGTTGGGGGCCTGTCACTCAGCGTGCGGCGGATTGGTTATGCCGATATTAAAGCCTATTATTTTGAAGAAACGGCACTTTACGAAGATAAATACGTGGATCCACGCGAAGTGACGCTGACTTTTCCAAAAGAAAAACGCAATTTAATTTATCTCTTTTTAGAATCAATGGAGAGTAGTTATGCTTCGACAGACGTCGGTGGGCTGCGCGATGAAAATTTGATTCCGAATTTAACGCAACTGGCTTTAAATGAGGGGATTCATTTTTCAAATACCGAACAGCTAGGTGGCTTGTATCAAATTCCTGGCGCCAATCAAACGGCCAGTGCGATGGTGGCACAAACAGCGGGTTTGCCTCTGCGGGCCTCTGGTGGCGAGTTGGATGTGAATAAGTACGGCAAGGATGGGACGAACTTTTTCCCGGGGGCGTATTCATTGGGCGAAATTTTAGAAAATGAAGGCTACAATCAAATGCTCTTTATTGGCTCTTGGGGGGGCTTTGCCGGACGGGATAAGTATTTTGAGCAACATGGCAATTACGACGTGCGCGATGTTTATTGGGCCAAAGAGCAAGGCCTGATTTCAGAAGATTATTGGGAGTGGTGGGGTTATGAAGACCGCAAGCTCTTTGATTTTGCCAAAGATTCTTTGAATGAGTTGGCCAGTCAAGAAGCCCCCTTTAACTTCACGCTGTTAACGACCGATACGCATTTTGAAGACGGCTATCCAACGGAAGAAACGCCCGATTTGTTCGGCGATCAATACAGTAATGTGATTCATGATAATGATCGCCAAGTCAAAGAATTTTTAGATTGGTTAAAAGAGCAACCTTTTTATGAAAATACGACCGTCGTGGTGGTTGGGGATCATTTAACCATGGATAGTGATTTCTTTGCGGAAGAAGATGAAAGTGATCAACGAACGATTTATAATCTTTTTTTAAACAGTCCACTTCAAGCTAGCCAAACCCAAAACCGTGAGATGACGTCGCTTGATTTATTTCCTACGACGTTAGCGGCTTTGGGCGTGGAAATTGAGGGGGAACGCTTAGGGTTAGGCGTGAATTTATTTTCCGAAGAACCGACTTTAGCCGAAGAAATGGGCTTTGATGCCTTGTACGAAGCTTTGATGCAACGTTCTAAATTTTATGACCAACAGTTGATGCAAGGAACGGACGCGGCTTTAATGACGGAAGAAAGTTCGGATTGACGTTTGTCAAAAGGGCCTTCTTCTGCTAAAATGAGTTGGAATGATTTTTTACATAAAGGGGATTAAGAAGATGATAACAGCAGTTGATTTAAGAGCTGGCATGACGTTTATTCAAGATGGGAAATTAATTAAAGTATTAGATGCAAGTCACCATAAACCAGGAAAAGGCAATACCGTGATGCGGATGAAATTACGTGACGTTCGCACGGGCGCAACTTATGATACGACTTTTCGTCCAGATGAAAAGTTTGAAAAAGCGCACATTGATACTAAAACCGTTCAATATTTGTATACAATGGACGAGATGGGCTTTTTCATGGATTTAGAAACTTACGAACAATATGAAATTCCAACTGAGCAAATTGCCGATGAAATGAAATTCATTTTAGAAAACATGGAAGTAAAAATTCAATTTTACGGCTCAGAAGTCATTGGCGTGCAATTACCTTCAAGCGTGGTTTTACGTGTGGCTGAAACGCAACCGTCGATTAAAGGCGCAACCGTGACAGGTTCAGGTAAACCAGCAGTAATGGAAACAGGGTTAGTCGTTAACGTACCTGATTTCATTGAAGCCGGCGAACTATTAGAAGTAAATACTTCAGAAGGTACTTACATTAAACGCGCTGGAAAATAATTTTAAAAAGCTGT
>CAYNOA010000134.1:0-5785 GCA_964398695.1 uncultured Enterococcus sp.
CTAACTGGCGTAAACATCATTCTTGAAAAATCCCCCATCCAAGGACTTGGTTGGTGTGTCAAGCGGTAACCTTGGAAAGTTCGGTCTTCTGGATGGAACCACCAGCTACCTTTTTGATCGGTTGTTTGCACACCAAAAAAGTTCATACCAAAAGGCACACCTGTATAAGGAAGGCTATTTCCGCTTGAGAAGCTATATTGGTTGGCTGTTGCGTGTCTTGTATCAATTGTGTGGATAATCATTTATATTATCTCCTTTGTGGATTGTCTTTTTATTAAGTGGACGGGCACTTTTATGTCTTGTGGCATTTGCTTGGTTTTTAACCAAGTAAGCAAAGTGTCACCAGCGATTGCACCAAGTTCTTTAAAGTTTTGGGCAACCGTTGTGAGTGGTGGATCAATTAATGCGGCCGCTTGGATGTTATCAAAACCAATAATTGACACATCTTGTGGAATTTGATAATTGTTTTGTTTTAAAATTCGCATGGCTTCAATTGCGACTAAATCATTTTCGCAAATAATCCCTGTAATTTTGTGTTTCTCTAAATAAGTAATTAAGTGATCATTGGTTGCTTGTTCATCATTTGATAGCGTATGAAAAGTAATTTTTGCTTCTTTTAAGGCTCTTAAGTAACCAATATAACGACTTTTAACGGATTGAGGGTGGCGCGTGCTACCAAAAAGATAGGCAATTTTTTGATGTCCTTCTTCAATTAGGGCTTGTGTTGCTAAAAAGCCGCCATTTACGTTGTCTGATAAAACTGTCGGAAAGTCGACTTCAAAAAACTTCTTATCTAAAACAACAACAGGGAAATGTTCAAAATCGAGTTCAACCAAAATTTCTAAATGTTGATCGGTATCTTCGGCATAATAAATCATGCCATCATATTCTTGAATGATTTCAGCAACTTCTTTTTGTTCGAAGATTTCGCGGGTGGCCATCGCGACTTCGATTTGTTCTTTTTGCAAAGTCGGCAATAAGCCTTCCGTAAAGTTTCCGACAGATAAATCGTTTAAGAAAGGTAATATAAAAAGAATTTTCTTTGTCCTAGCAATCAGTGGGAAGTTAGCTGAGTTGGTTGTGACGCCTTTTACAAAACTTCCTCTCCCCCGAACACGATAGATAAAATTTGCTTGTTCTAATTCGTTTAAGGCTCGTTTGGATGTAATACGACTTACTTGGTAACGTTCTGAAAGTTCTTTTTCGGTTGCGATCTGTTCATCGGCTTGGATTTTTCCTGCTAAGATATCGGCTTTTAAATCATTAAAGATTTTTTGGTATAAAGGTTCAGTCATTATTAATCTCCTATCTTTAGTTGATATATCATATTTTGATAATATCATAGATTAAAAGAAAATAAAATAAAAACTTTTTACTTGAAAGCGTGGACAATTCGAAAAAAAGCGGGTATAATAATTTTTGAAAGATATATCAATTTTATGGAGGATGAACAAAATGGCTTACAAAGATATACCAACTTCAGTGCAAAACTTTATGGACATGATTACAGAAAAATGTGGGACAAAACATGCAGATTGGGCGAAAAACTTTAATGCAGGGTTTGCTAACACACTATTAACAACTGTAAAACGTTATGAAGATGGCACAACTTTCTTATTAACAGGCGATATTCCTGCAATGTGGTTACGCGATTCGACGGCTCAAGTTCGTCCTTACTTAGTGATTGCCAAAGAAGACGAAGATTTAGCTGCAATGATTAGCGGCTTAGTCAAACGTCAATTCTTCTATATTAATATCGATCCTTATGCGAATGCTTTTAACGAAGAAGCGAACGGTGCGGGACACCAAGATGACTTCACCGTGATGAACGACTGGATTTGGGAACGTAAATACGAAATTGACTCTTTAGCTTATCCAACGCAATTAGCCTACCTACTATATAAAAATACTGGTCGTACCGATCAATTTAACGAAGATTTTGTGGAAGGAATCAAAAAAATCTTGCACGTTTTCAAAACAGAACAAGATCACCGCAAATCACCTTACAACTTTGTTCGTGACACTTGGCGTGCAGAAGATACTTTAATTAACCATGGCCGTGGCGTAGAAGTTGCACCAACTGGTATGACTTGGTCAGGCTTCCGTCCAAGTGATGATGCTTGTGCAGGTGGCGGCTACTTAGTTCCTTCAAACATGTTTGCGGTAGTCGTACTAGGCTACATTGAAGAAATCTTCTCAACCGTTTTAGACGATGCAGCTATTGTGGCTCAAGCGAAAGCTTTACGTGAAGAAATTGAAGCCGGCATTCAAGCACACGGTCGGACAACCAATGCAGCTGGTGAAGATGTTTATGCTTACGAAGTTGATGGTTTAGGCAATGCGTCATTAATGGATGACTCAAACGTACCAAACTTAATTTCTGCCCCTTACTTAGGTTATGGTTCAGTGGATGACGAGCGTTACTTACGTACGCGTAAAACTTTATTAAGTAAAGAAAATCCTTATTTCTATGAAGGAAAATTTGCCAAAGGAATCGGTTCTTCTCATACACCAGAAAACTATGTCTGGCCAATTGCCATGGCGATGGAAGGGATGACTACGAACGACAAAGCAGAAAAAGAACGGATTTTAAATACTTTAGTGGCAACAGACGCTGGCACGAACTTAATGCATGAAGGTTTTGACGTTGATAACCCAGATAAATATACACGCGAGTGGTTCTCTTGGGCAAACATGATGTTTTGTGAATTAGTAATGGATTACTTTGATATCCGCGTAGAAAAATAAAGCTTACATATAATAGGAGAGAATAAATTCATGAAGAAAAAAGTTTATATTATTTCTCATAGTCACTGGGATCGTGAATGGTACTTACCATATGAGCAACACCATATGTTATTAGTGGAATTAATGGATGACTTATTAGAAATCTTTGAAACCGATCCAGATTTTAACAGCTTTCACTTAGATGGCCAAACGATTATACTTGACGATTACTTACAAGTTCGTCCGGAAAAACGTGAAGCCATCCAAAAAGCCATCGATGCGGGTAAATTACGGATTGGACCTTTCTATATTTTACAAGATGACTTCTTAATTAGTGCGGAATCAAACGTCCGTAACATGTTAATTGGGATGGAAGAAAGTAAAAAATGGGGTACGCCAGTTAAATTAGGTTACTTCCCAGATACCTTTGGGAACATGGGACAAGCACCACAAATGATGAAAAAAGCAGGTCTTGAAGCAGCAGCATTTGGTCGTGGCGTAAAACCAATTGGCTTTGATAACGAAGTTTTAGAACAAGAAAGCTATTCTTCACAATACTCTGAAATGTGGTGGAAAGGTCCAGACCAATCACAAATCTTTGGTTTATTGTTTGCGAACTGGTACTCAAACGGGAATGAAATCCCAGCTGAAAAAGCAGCGGCGATTAAATTCTGGGATCAAAAATTAGCCGACGTTGAGAAATTTGCGTCAACCGGTCATTTATTGATGATGAACGGGGTTGACCATCAACCCGTTCAAAAAGATGTCACAGCAGCGATTAAATTAGCCAATGAATTATACCCAGAGTATGAATTCATTCACTCAAACTTCACGGATTACTTAGAAGCCGTTCAAAGTGATTTGCCGGCTGACTTAGGTACGGTTGAAGGCGAGTTAACGTCACAAGAAACAGATGGTTGGTTTACTTTAGCCAATACGTCTTCGGCTCGTGTTTACTTGAAACAATGGAACACCCGCGTGGAACGCCAATTAGAAAATATTGCCGAACCTTTAGCGACGATGGCCTACGAAGTGACTGGTAAATATCCACATGATGAGCTTGATTACGGTTGGAAGACTTTAATGCAAAACCACCCACATGATAGTATTTGTGGCTGTTCCGTTGATGAAGTACACCGTGAAATGATGCCACGTTTTGAAAAAGCCAATGAAGTTGGGAAATATGTGGCCAACGAAGCAGTTCGTACCTTAACCCAAGCCATGGATACAAGTGCTTTTCCTGAAAATAGCTTCCCATTTGTTGTTTTCAACACCAATGGATTAACGAAATCAGGCGATGCAGTTGTTGATGTTGAATTAGAACGCAAAACATTTGCCCAAGGCTGGCCAGCAAAACTTTACCGTGAATTAGAAGCGGTTGAAAAAGGCGAATACCACGTGATTGATCAAGCAGGTAATCTTGTTGCTGCCGTTATTTCAGAAGAAGACGTGCGTTTTGACTACGATTTACCAAAAGATGCTTTCCGAATTCCTTACATGGAGCGTTTCGTCACCGTTACGTTACCTGTTCAAGACATGAAACCTTTCTCATGGGAAACTTATGCGCTTGTACCAGGGAAAGTTGAAGTTCTTGCGGGTGCTTTAGCCAATGAAGCCGGTACGCAAATCGAAAATGACTTGATTAAAGTGGCGATTGCAGCTAATGGTTCATTAGCGATTACGGATAAAGCAACCAACACAACAGTTGATAACTTAGCTATTTTTGAAAACGTTGGGGACATTGCCAACGAATATATCTTCTTCCAACCAACAGAAGACAAAGCAATCTTATCAAGTGATGTCAAAGCAGAAATTAAAGTGGTTTCAAACACTGCGCAAAAAGCAGTTATCGAATTAACGCATGTATTAGAAATTCCTGTGTCAGCAGATGAATTATTAGAACGTGAGCAAAAAATGGTGGTTGGTTTTACTTCTCGTAAAGCGCAACGTTCAAGCAAAACGGCGCCACTTGAAATTAAAACATTCGTAACGATTACGAAAGACAGCGCGAAAGTTGACTTTGAAACAAGCATCAACAACCAAATGAAAGACCACCGTTTACGTGTCTTGTTCCCAACTGGGTTAGTCAATGTAGACACGCATGAAGCGGATAGTATTTATGAAGTGGTGACTCGTCCAAATGGCGTCAGCGCGAGCTGGAAAAACCCAACCAACGCGCAACACCAACATATGTTTGCGAACTTACATGATGCTAGCTATGGGGTAACGGTTGGAAACTACGGCTTAAATGAGTATGAAATTGTGAACAGCGAAACGATTGCGGTGACTTTATTACGTGCCGTGGGCGAATTGGGTGACTGGGGTTACTTCCCAACACCAGAAGCACAATGTATTGGTGAGTATACGTTTAACTATAGTGTGGAATTACATGGGGCACCAGCCACACGCTATGCAACCTATGAGCGCACGTATACCGCACAAGTACCATTTACAACGGCACAAGTCCCAGTTCAAGCCGGTACACTGGCTGCTAGCCGTCAATTTATTGAATTAACTGGTGAGAAGTTTGTTACAACGGCGTTAAAACGTCGTAAAGCCGATAACCATATCATCTTACGTGGCTTTAACATGGCTGATACGGCAGAAGAAGTGGTCATTGCAAAAGACAGCATGCAACCAGAATTGTTAAACTTACTAGAAGAAAAAATGGATGAAGCTTATACAACTACGGTAACACCATACGAAATCCGTACAGTTGGTTTAGGCGAATAAGCTTTACGTGATTCAAGTAAATAAAGTGACTCCTTCATGAAACTTTGTTTTGTGTTGAGAATCAAAGACAAAAGTATTTGTCATAAATAAAAATACCCGATGTGGGCCTTTTAAAAGGCCCACGTCGGGTATTTTATGACTGTATAATATTTGGTGTTGATGGAGAAATCTCATAGAGATTTCTCCATCAACACTTTTTTAATTTTTTTCAACAAAAAAGGCCTCAAACGGATAAAATATCGTCGACTAAAACAAACACGAATCAGGCTCGAAGCTTCACGGGCAATAATACTAGAAAAATGTTTGGATTAAAAGATAAAGGGAT
>CAYNOA010000135.1:0-5782 GCA_964398695.1 uncultured Enterococcus sp.
GTGACGCCTACAATCTTCCAGCCAGTGTAACCCATTGTTTTGACGGTGACTAGTCGTTTCTCCCCTTGAAAGACTTCGCGGTGACTTCCTTGGCTATACGAAGAAGCTTCATGGGTATTTTCAAGCATCAAACCACTATAAATTAATTGTTGCCGCGGGTGAAAAATGAGTTGCCCATCAGAAGTCATTAAATATAAATACCCATCGCTCCCTAAATTAGCATTGGTACTAATTTTTTCAATTCCTGAAAAATTCATATTCACCAGTAAAACGCCACGTTCAATTTCCCCATTATTAATGAGTTCCACCGAACGACTTAACGAGACGACCCAGTGATAGGTATGATTGGTTGGTAAAAATAAATGATCAACGTAAGGTTTGGAAAAATGGACATTTTCAATTTTTTCATTGGCTTTTTTAAACCAAGCTTGTTCAGTTACTGCGATTTCTTTTTTGATTTGCGTACCAGGTACACCACTTACTAAGGTGCCTTCGCTATTAAAAACAGCGATGGTGGCTAAAATACTTTCATTGGCCGAAAATAATAAATTAAGTTCCCGACTAATCGTTGTTTGATCCAAACTAATGTCATTGTCTTTTAAAATTTTATAGTAGGCGGTGTTCGAGACTCCCATTAAGCGATGGATGTAATCATCTAAATTTAAATTGACTTGATCGAGTAACTCAACGCTCGTCGTCTTGGTCATTTCTTCAGTCGTTGTAGCAAATTGTCGTAACGAGCCTATCGTCACAAGTAAAATAGCCGAAACAGATACAAGGGTAAACGTGAATAGTAGCGTAAATTGTAATCCTTTACGGTAAAAAAAATGAGTAAAACGCGCGAATTGTGTACTGATTTTTTGCCTCATGTGCGCAATCCTTTCGCCTGTTGGTTTCGATATTTCGAAGGGGATAAACCAAAATGTTTTTTAAAAACATAGCTAAAATAATTAGGTTCACTATAACCCACTTTCTCAGCGATTAAGTAACTTTTATCATTCGTTGTTTCAATTAGGTAGCGTGCTTGTTGCAAACGTTCTTCCGTTAAATAAGCAATAAAGCTTTGGCCAGTTTCTTTTTTAAATAAAGAAGAAAAATAAGCTGGGCTTAAAAATAGCGCCTGACTCATTTTTTCAATCGTTAATTCAGGATCATCATATTGTTCTTTGACAAGTAATTTGGCTTTTTGAATAACCGTTTTGCCTGAATTGGCGGTACTTAATTGAATCCGTTCATTTAATTGTTGGCTTTTGCTTAAAAACCAACTCGTCATTTCTTCGAGTGAGATTTTATGCAGATCTTCGACCATCCTTAACAAGTCTTCCCCAAAAACTTCTTGTCCTTCAAAACCATAAGTGTGAGCAATTTTTAGCAACAAGGTCACGTGTTCGAGTAAATAGACTTGATAATATTTCAATGATAAATTTTGTTCTTTAATTTGGGCAAAACTTTCAATGACGGCTTCCTTGAGTAACTCTTTATTGCCGAGTTTCACTAAATTGGTAAACGCGCGTTCCTCATTTTCCGTTAGTAACAAGACGTTGGGCTGTACTTTTGTGATGTCTCTTTGATAAGTCGCAAACCATTCGATTTGATCCAAACGATAACTATAGGTTAACGCATCTTGGGCTTGCTGAAAAGCGAGCGGTAGCTCCGTGAGTTCACTCACTTTTTGGCTCAATCCAGCCAAAACGGTCCGCAAATTAATTTGACTAGCTTCACGACAAATATCATTGACTTGTTTAACTAAGTTCCCCACGTCAAAATTCGGCGTAAAAGCGAGAATTGCAACAATGTACTCGCCAAAAATAAAGGTATGGTTGACAAACTCTGTCGGTAATTTTTGACTAACCAGTTCTTTAATTGCCATCAAATATAATTCTTCTTTTCCCGTAAAATAGCCACTTTCTTTTCCCATCACCACTTCAAACAAAAGGACACTATAGGCTTGGTTTTTGGGAAAAGCAAAACTTTGCTTTTGTTGCAAAATTCTTTCTGGTGGCAAAAAACCACTTAAACAACCCAGCAAAAAACTTTGTTGCAATAAGGGAAGCGATTCATCAAAACGCTTTTGTAAACTCGCTAAATCGCGACGTTCTTGTTTTTCTTGATCCATTTGTTGTTTAATTTTAAGTAGTAAGTCACTTAAATCTTGTGCAGAAAAAGGCTTAAGCAAATATTCCGTCACATGGAGCGAGACCGCTTTTTGAGCATACTCAAACACATCATATCCTGAAAAAACAATAAATTTAGAGAAGGGGAGCCGTTTGCGGGCTTGTTCAATAAACTCAAGACCGTCCATAAAAGGCATTTGAATATCAGTAATAATAATATCCGGGCTTTCTCTCTCAACTAAATCGAGCGCTTCAATGCCATTTTCGGCGGTACCCGCAATCGTAAGCCCCAGCGCTTGCCAAGGAATCCGGTGTGCCATTCCCTCGCGAATTTCTTCTTCATCGTCAACTAATAGCACTTTATAATTATTTTCCACAGTTTTTCTCCTTCAGTAAAACGATTTCATTTTAATTTTATGCTAATTTACTTTCTAAAACAAGTAATCTTTTCGTTACTAAAAAAGCAAGAACCAAAGCGGCCCTTGCTCTTTTCCATTATAATTTTTTATTTTTAAAAACAAAAGCAGCCCCAAATAAGGCGGTCACCGCCAGCACACCTGTTAACAGCAAACTCGGGAATAAATCTAATAATACGCTTTTATCTTGTAAAATAGCTAGATTCTGACCGATTAAAGAAACGGGATTCCAATTTTTTACGGCTTCAAAAAGATTGGCTAAGTAACCAATAATCATGATAAAAATCGTTAAAATCAATCCTTCAAATGGATTTTTAGCTAAAACGGATGTAAAAATAATGACACTCGTTAAAAAGAAACCAAAAATCAACAAGGGGAAAACAGCTAACCAAGGATGCGGGCTGTTTTTATCCGAAAAATAATAAAGCGTGTAACCGTAAGTAATGCCAAAACACCACAAAATACTAAGCACCCACTGGACATATAAAACTACCCATTTACTCAAAATGACGGTACGTCGCTTCAAACCTTTCGTCGTCAGCGGGATCAAAGTGCCTTTAGCGACTTCTTGGCTTGCGATACCACTAAAAATAATCGCAAATAAATATACCCCCATTTGACTAATGTTTTTGTAAAATTGGGTCCATGAATCCAGTGACGTTGGTATCGGAATGGGCACACTCTCACCAAAACTGATTTTCAAAATTTCGGGTGTTAGCTTGGCAATTAAAGGGTTCATAATGCCAAACAAACTAAAAATAACGAGTAATAACAATATTTTTTTGGTCCGCCAAATTTCTAAAATTTCCTTTTGAACAAAGGCAAAAAAAGCGTTCATTTGGTTACCTCCAAATAAATTTGTTCTAAAGACGGTGCTAGATGGTTGATTGCAACAGGGCTAAAAGCATGTTGTTGCAAGAAGGCTAGGACTTCTTGAAAAGCTTGGTCGTAGGCCGTTTGATAAACCAATGCCACTTTCTCATGATTTTGTGAAACGCTACTCGTCGTCCACAAGGTCGCAAAGTTTTTCGCTTGTGCTGAACTGGCAAAGGTTAATTCAATTTTTGCTTGCGCATATTGTTCCTTTAGTGTGCTTAAGCGCCCACAAACTTGCAATTTCCCCTGGTGCAAAATCCCCACTTCATCGGCAATCCGTTCAACATCGCTTAAAATATGGGTGGAAAATAAAATCGTCACTTGTTCTTTCAAAGAGGCCAATAAATCGAGAAATTCCGTTCGACCACTGGGATCAAGCGCAGACGTTGGTTCATCGCAAATTAAAAATTGAGGCTTATTCAACAATGCTTGGGCAATACCTAAGCGTTGTTTCATGCCGCGCGAGAACCCTTTGATTTTCTTTGTTTCTTGACTTAAACCCACGAGTGTTAACATTTCTTCAATTTGTTGTTTTTGTTTTTCTTTAGGAATCTTGGTAATTTTAGCACATAACTTTAAATATTCCCGCACCGTCATGTAATCATAAAATTCAGGTACATCCGGCAAATAACCCACCATTTGATTGGTTGGCGTGTCACCATAAATAACTTTTTGGCCATTTACTAAAATGACACCTGCATCGATTTTTTCCAATCCTAAAATCATTTTCATCGTGGTCGTCTTGCCCGAACCATTGGCCCCCACAAAACCAAAAATTGTCCCCGGCGCAATCGAAAAACTTAATTGATTGAGCACTTGCTTTTGCCCAAATTGCTTGGTCAAGTGCTGCACTTCTAATACATTCATTCTTCTTCTCCTCGGCCAAATATAAAGTAAACCACTGGACCGATCATTTGAAAAAAGACCACCACAATCAGCCAAAAGCCCCGATTGCCAAAACGATAATTGGGATGCTTGAGAACATGGATTAAGGCGGTTACCATTAAACCAAGTTGTAATAAAATCAAGGGGATAAAAAGGGGTAAATTATCTAAGAAAAATTGCGTATTATTCATGGATTTGCTCCTTTAATTGTTGGATTTTTTGGTAGGCGGCATTGGTTTGGTAAGGGATTAATGAGGGATGCGTTAAGACGAGTTCTAACAACTCCTTTTGTAAGTTTTGCGTATTTCTAGGCAGCAGTGTCCCTAAATCGAGTTGTTCGAGCCACGGTTGAATTTGATCAAAATAAGCATCGCCATGTAACTGCACTGGAAACTGAGTTTGAGCCATGACCTTTCCAAAATCAGTTAAGACTTCAACCACCGCTTCTTCGTTTTGAACTTGGGCAAAGCTAAACAAAGCCGATAATTGAAAATTCATTAAATTAACAGGATTTAATTGTGCCAACTCAAAACTTTGTGCTAACTGGCAGCCTCTTTGATAGGTTTCATTTAATTTTTCTTCGTCTTTCATTAATAATTGCAAATAATTCGTTAACCCACTCATCATGACAAAAACATATTGCGCAAGAGCACTTTGTAAAGTGACAATGGCACGGTTGTCTTCTTTTTTCATTTGGAATGCCGCCGCAATTAAGCTTTCGCTTGGGAAATAAGTTGGTGCGTATTCACCTAATAAGGCTAGAACCTCATCAGGCTGTCCTAACACTAGCGCCGTGTAAGCTTCATAGTCTCGCGCTTTTTGAATTAGTTCCACTGAATTGGCGGATTCTTTAACATGACGAAAGAAGGTCTGGGCTTCTTTTAAATACCGTTGTTGTTTTTCTTTGACATTTTCTCCAGGAAAATAATCGTAGTGATTAATCATAAACAGCCCCATTTGTAAGACAAAAGGTGGACAAGCGTAATAACGACGAACAAAGCGGTATAGCGAGTCGATGACTTCTGCACCAGATTGGGTATTCAAAGAATCTTGTAACATTTGATAAATGCGTTGAATTTCTTGACTTGAAAGTTGTGCTTCATAAGCAAAAAGCTGATCCATACTCAAGGAAAAATAAGCAGCAATTAAAGGTAAAAGGGTAATATCTGGATGGGTCGTCCCAGTTTCCCATTTTGAAACGGAAGCCTTTGACACACCTAAAAAGTCTGCCAGTGTTTGTTGCGTTATCTTTTTTTCTTTTCTTTTCTCTAAAATAATTTGCCCAATTTGCATTTTATCACCGTTGCCAAAAATCTATAAATATTGCTAACCAACTATAAAAGCTGTCAGATTTATGTTTATTTCCTGTTTCTACGTGTCCGATTTCGCTCACTTCTTACTACTCTCGTTTGCTATAACACTCCGCAGGCGTAAATTCGGATACAACGAATCCTACCTATCTACGTCTCTCATTTCAGTAAAAGCTCGTAG
>CAYNOA010000136.1:0-5762 GCA_964398695.1 uncultured Enterococcus sp.
TAAATAAGAGGTTGTGACAGAAGTGTTCAGCTTCAAGAAATAAGATGGAAAGAACGAAAATTGCTCTTCAAATTTTTGGGCTTTTCGGCTTATTTCCGAAAAAGCTACTTCTGCCACACCGTTTGTTCGTAAATAAGGGGCTGTGGCTTACTTTTGTCACAGCCCCTTCTAAAATCATTAACCGACGATGCGCGTTCCCGCTTTCCCTTGAAGGGCTAAGTCTGCCTCATCAAGTGCACAAATAATTGCTGTGCGACCTTTTTGTGCAAAGTCAATGGCTGATTGCATTTTCGGTCCCATACTACCATCCGCAAAGTGGCCTTCATCCATGTAGCGTTGTGCTTCCTCAATTGATAATTCTTCTAATTTTTTTTGATTTGGTTTGCCATAATGAATATAAACGTTTGGTACGTCCGTTAACATCATGAAGACATCCGCATCGACTTGTTCTGCCAATTTTTTACCCGTGCGGTCTTTGTCAATCACGGCTTCGACCCCTTTTAAATTGCCTTGTGCGTCACGGAAAACAGGAACCCCGCCACCGCCACCAGCAATAACAATGATATTTTGTGAAAGTAAGTGCGCAATCGCATCCACGCCATGAATCATTTCTGGATAAGGAGATGGTACACAACGACGGTAGCCACGACCCGCATCTTCCATCATCGTCCAACCTTTTTCTTTTTCCAATTGTTCTGCTTCTTCTTTTGTGAAAAAGACGCCAATTGGTTTATTTGGATGATTAAAAGCCACATCATTGCGATTCACTTCAACTTGCGTTAAAAGGGTCACTACGTTTGAGGTCGAATCATTTTTGTGTAAGCGATTTTTAATGCTTTGCTCTAACATGTAACCAATAAAACCTTGTGATTCTGCGTTACATACGTCTAATGGGAATGGTGGTACTTCATCTTTTGCTAATTCATTTTGTAATAAGATGTTCCCAACTTGCGGACCATTTCCGTGCGTTAAAACGACTTCATAATTTAACGCCTCAATTCGTGCAATTTGTTCCGCACTTGTCTTAATATTTTCTAATTGTATTTCAACTGTTGCTTCTTGCTGGGGGCGTAAAATTGCATTTCCCCCAATAGCCAGAACTACCCGTTGCGCCATTTTCATTTCTCCCTCTCTATTTCAATTAATGTTGCGGCAATTCCCGCGAGTGTGTCCGCTCCAGAACTATGACCATAATTTAGTAGTCTTTCAAGTAACTCATCCAATAAAAAGGTTTCGGTTGGTTCTTGCAAAAAGTTGGCTAAATCAAGTAAGTTCTGACTGTATCTCCCCTTTGATGCTTGACACAAATAATGCCGACTGACATCGGTTGTGTAATACGGACTTTGCGCTTTTTCAAAGATTAACTGATTATTCTTGGTTGGTCCAAAAACAAGTTGTTCAACAAACAACCAGCCTAAGAGAAAATCATCACCCGAGGGGGTAAGCCCCGGCCCGCGACCAAGAAAGTAATTTAGGCTATCTTGTTTCACGTTTTGATTTTCATTAAATAAACCAGCAATTTGTTTCGCTAAAGGCGTTGGCTCTTTTTGAGCAAAACAACTTAAAGGGATCTCAAAGCCGGTTTTTTGCTGTAGATTTTGAATTTTTGCCAAAAAAATCCCCTTACCAAGCAAAGCAGACGACCCTTGAGGTAAACTCGGATTATACGCAGGCACTAAGGGTACCTGTATGTCCTTTTCCCCTATCTTAAAACGCAAGCAATTTTCTTCCAATTGAGCCCACTTCAGTTGATCTAGCCCCTGATAAATTTGCTCAAATAAAGACGTTGGTAAATAAATCCCACCTGGCAAATAGGGTGCATTTTCTCGTGCAACCAAAATCATTTGGTTGTTTGACTCATTGGTTAAGTTGAAGGTTCTTTGATAGACGCTATGTAAAAACCACTGTGTTGGCTTTTGTTGAATCAAGTATTGGTCTGCTTTTGCTTGTAAGAGTGTCATTTTTTTATCCCTTAAATCCTAATTTTTCTGCATAAGCTAAAACGGCTTTTTCAAAACACTCGATTGGCGGTGTCACTGTTCCTGCCCCGATTTGACCAAGACCCGCTTTTTTGTTGGCAATTCCGGTGTTAATGACTGGTAAAATGCCCGTTTCAACGACTTTGCGTGCATCAATTCCGATTGTAATACCTTGGAAATCCCAAGTTGGTACTGGGAAGTTCGGGTTATGATCTAAAGTGATTTCGGTCATTTCTTCACTTGTTTGAAGTGCGTCATAGAAACCACCTGAACCAACAAAACGAGTCACGGCTGGTGCGGCAATCATGGCCATTCCACCCACGCCATATGTTTCAGTAATCGCACTATCACCCATATCTGGTGCCGCATCGGCTTCTGAGAACCCAGAGAAATACAAGCCTTTTGGTGTATTTACCGGACCGGTAAACCATTGATCGCCCATTCCAGCAATTCGGATACCAAATTCATAGCCATTTCGGCACATTGCTGTTACGACGGTTCCTTCTTGAATCATGCGTGCGCCATCCATGACTGATTTTGAAGCAGCCATCATCACGTTTAGGAAGAATTGGTCGGTATCAG
Source organism: uncultured Enterococcus sp. (assembly GCA_964398695.1). Classification (GTDB taxonomy): domain Bacteria; phylum Bacillota; class Bacilli; order Lactobacillales; family Enterococcaceae; genus Enterococcus_I. The sequence continues at coordinate 2,562 of CAYNOA010000136.1, forward strand.
CTAAGAATTGCATCACTTCTTCTTTTTCTTTTTGATCTACATTTGTTAATTTGACAATGCTTGGTGCGACTTCTTTTAAGAAAGCCAGAGAAGCAGCAATGTTACGTTGGTGGAACTCATCCCCCATCGCAATCGCTTTGGCAACTAGTACGTTAATGTTCATTTCTCCACGGATTACAAGGGCTTTACTCAAAGTTGGGCCTAACACATCACGCATCCAGCGTAGGCGGTTAATTACTTCTTCTGAATTCGCACCAAAACGTAAAACCGCTCCGATTCCTTCGTTCATTGTACAGTAAGCACGGTTACCATCTGTTTTGTTTTCAACGACTAAGACGGGCATGTTCGCTGAAGTAATTCCACCCATCGGTCCAACCGCGTCTACATGGTGACAAGGAATTAAAGTCACTTCGCCAGCTTCTAATAAAACTAAAGCTTCTGCGTGGTCTTTAGCCCATCCTTCAAATAATACCGCACCAATACAAGCGCCTTGAATCGGGTCAACCATTTGTTCAAATTTAATCGGTGGCCCAGCATGTAATAAGACCTTGCCTTTTTGTAAAGGCTCAATCACTGTATGAGCCGGTACAACATCTAGTAAATAAGGAGAACCTGCAATAATTTTTGCGACCACTGCTTGGTTCGCTTCATCAATTGTTTGATAAACCATTTTTATTTTCCCTCACCTTTCAATGATACTTTATTCAAGAAGTTCAATGCTTTTTGTAATTGAACATTCCCACCTGCCACTGGTTGCCAGTCAAATTGAACTGCTTTACCACCATGACTCGTAATGGCTTGCGTAAAGCTACTTAAACCAATATTTAAGAATTTCTCTGTCATCAATAAGGCCGCTAAGCTATTTGGTACATTTGGAATCGTAGCTGTCGTGGCTGCTTTTTCAACAATTGGTTTGCTTTCTGCTGGAAGTGGTTTGCCAATTAATGCTAAAGCGGTTTTCACGGCTTGTGCGTTACTTTGGCGAACAATCACACCTGCGTCTTCTAAAATTTGACGTTGGGCATGAATATCTTGTGGGTCTTCATCCGTTCCAACAATCGTTGCAATTACAGCTAACTCACGGCCGTCCGCTAAGGCATCCGCTTTCACTTTTTTAATCGTTGGGGCTAAGGCACTTGACATATCCTCATGTGAACCGTAACCTAAAACGATATCTAATAAGACCACGGCTGTTTCTGGGTCTTGACCTGCTTTTTCTAACATTTCTTTGCGTTTTGAAGGGTCAATCATTGGGTGCGGTTTCCCTTGGGTATACATGTCATCCCCTAAGTCCATCACTTCATGGCCGCCTTCATGTAAAATGTACCCGTCTTTACCATCAAGTGAATCTGTCCCTAAAGCTTCTTGAATCAACATCCCTGCTTCATAAGCCAAGGTTCCACCTGAATAGAAACCTTTAATATTTTCTTGTCCAGGTTTCAAGGTAAGTTTTGGTACTTCGATTTCTTCCACTTTATCGGTTGGTTCTTGTCCCTGTAAAAGTCCAACGGCAATTTGCGCTGTTTCTTCTAAAGTATGTGCGTGATACAAACCTTTTTCGTGATTTGCTGGTTTTTCACCTAGGAAAATCGTTACGACTGGTTTTTTCGAGGCACGTAATAAAGATAGGATGTCTTCGCGAACCCGTTGTGCTGGTGGTTTTGATAAAGCCACAATCACTTCTACATCTGGATTTTGCTCAAGTAAAGCGATGCTGTCTTTAAAAGTGATACCGTCAACTTCTTCTTTTAAGTCACGTCCACCAGTTCCAATTGCGTGGGTCACGCCGCCACCTAATTTATGAATAATTGTTGTTACTTCTTGAATCCCCGTTCCAGAAGCCCCAATCACTCCGATTTTCCCTTTACGAATCGCGTTCGTAAACGCGATCGGCACGCCATTAATGATGCCCGTTCCGCAGTCTGGCCCCATTAAGAGTAAACCTTTTTCATGCGCCATTTGTTTCAAGCGAACTTCATCTTCTAAAGATACGTTGTCACTAAAACAAAAAACATGTTTATCATTATCTAATGCTTTTTCAATTTCTAACGCCGCATGTGTTCCTGGAATTGAGAAGATAGCAACCGAAGCATCTTCGCCCAATTCAAGGGCTTTATCCCAAGTTTTTACCCGCTCTTCAGAAGCACCACCTTTATTTTTCTTCCCTTGCTCTTCTAAGTAAGCTTTTGACGCAGCCATGATTTCATCAATTAAATCCGCGTTGTCTAAGTCGGCTACAATCACCATGTCGTTTGGTGTGGCTTTTTCTAATTCGTCGGTATACAAACCACCTGTTTTGAAGATGTCTTTATTGGCTGGTGTTCCCATCATGACAGAAATGCTATTAATCCCTGGCATTTCCTCTAAATGGTTGGTTAATAACATTAATACGATAGAATCTTGATAACTATTTTTTTCAATAATTGTATGTAACATACAATGCGTCACTCGCTTTCTTCTTTTATTTAGCAAAGGCTCCCTTGCCGCCATATTGGTTGTAATGCACGACATCGCTTTCTAAGTATTCCAAAATTGGCGTTGCCACTGGAATGCCTTCAGCCATGTATTTATCGTAACGTTTTCGACTTAATTCTCCTGGATAATACACTTGGTCAAAGCCTGGTGCCGGTTTAATCCCATGTAACTCATCGACCATTTGACGAATGCGGCCCTTGAAGGCTTCTGGATCGGTGAAACGTGCGGGATCAATGACTAAATACATTTGACCTAAGTTACGTTTAGCAGTTAAATCATCATACATTGAAGAAACATGCTTTCCGAATGGTAAGCCTAAAAGTGAGCCGGCTAAAATATCAACCATCATCATTAAGCCATACCCTTTTGGACCAGCAATTGGTAATAACCCATTGACTGCATTTGGATCGGTCGTTGGTTTTCCATCTTTATCAACTGCCCAAGTATCTGGAATTGGTAAGTTTTTCGAACGGGCATCTAATACTTTCCCCCAAGCTTGAACCGTTGTTGCCATGTCAAAAACAACCGGATGGCGGCCTTCACATGGTGCTGAAAAAGCAATTGGGTTTGTTCCAAAATAATTTTCACTGCCCCCAAATGGTACGACCATTGGGTCAGATTGACACATTGCTAAAGCCACTAGCCCTTTGCGCGCAGCTTGTTTCACATAATAAGCAAGCGTGCCACTATGACTTGTTTTTGAAACGCCGACAAAAGCCAGACCCG
>CAYNOA010000137.1:0-5718 GCA_964398695.1 uncultured Enterococcus sp.
TAGCTATAAAAACCAAGAAAAATACTAAGAATAAGCCACCGACCACCATCAAAAATAAACCTAGTTGTGAACTTGCCCACCAGAAACCACTTCCAAAAAGAGCAAATGCCAAAAACAAACTAGCTGATAGTGTTTTTCCCCATAATTTTTCTGGTTCCATCGATTTTGTCAAAAAACCCAATTTTTCTTGTAGCGCTTCTGGATGATCTACACAAAGTAGTAACTTACGTTGTGCACTCACCCACCCGTAAATCAAACCATCTTTAACAATCCAGCCCCAAAAATATACCGAACATTTCACCAAAACGTAGATAAACTCGACTAATACCACCAACTTTTTTGGTTTTTTCATAGTATTCTCCCCTATTGTCTTGCTAAATTATTTTACAGATCCAGCAACACCATTATAAATATATTTTTGTAATGCTAAAAAAACCACTAAGATTGGTAAAATAACAATAATTACACCTGCTAAAATTACTGGCCAATTGGTTCCATAGGGCCCTTTGAAGGCAAATAATGCGGTAGAAATTACTTTTAAATTTCGATCAGGCATATATAAGAATGGATTGTAGAAATCATTATATACTCCCACGCCACTAATAATCAGCATTGTGACAATTGGTGCTTTCAAATTAGGCAAAATAATTCGCCAAAAAATTCCAAAGTAATTTGCCCCGTCCAAAAATGCAGATTCATCCAAGGAGATAGGAATTTCATTTAAATATTGCAAGAACACATAGATAGATATCACGTCAGTTCCTAAGTTCAGTAAAATGACTGACCAAATCGTGTTAAACAAACCCATTCCTTCAATAATTTGGAAAGTTGCTACTTGACTAGTGATTCCAGGAATCAGCATCGCCATCATAAATAAAGCCATAATTGTCCTCTTAAGTCTAAACTCAAAACGACTCATCACGTAAGCAAACATTGACCCCAATAACAATTTCCCTACCATGCTAATGCCAAAAATAATTAATGTATTTTTAAATCCTATTAACATTTGACCGCTAACAAAAGCCGTTTTGTAATTGCTAAAATCCAAAGATTTAGGTAATTCCAAGACTCCTGTTGATAAAAATTCATTGTTGGATTTGAATGATCCGATAAAGACTACCAAGATTGGTAATATCGCAACAATCGCTCCGATACTCAAAATTAAATATTGAAAAACACGACCCATCGAGAAATGTTTTGACATTTCCTAGTCCTCCTTCTCGTTAATGAATTTACGCTGAATTAAGGTCACTACCAATACAATTACCAACAATATAACTGCCATCGCCGAAGCTAGACCCACTTTATTGTATTTAAAAGCCGTGTCGATAGTTTGTATTACAAATGTCATCGTTCCATTGGCACCACCAGTCATGATATATGGAATATCAAAAACACTAAGGGAGCCACTAATTCCCAAAATTAAATTTAAAAAGATAATTTTGCGAATGCTTGGCACGATAATATAACGAAACTCATTCCATCGATTCGCGCCATCAATTTCAGCCGCTTCATAGACCTCTGGGTTGACAGATTGAATCGCCCCTAAAAAAATCAAGAAGTTAAAACCTGTATAACGCCACAACGAAGTGAAAGCTAAAGAAAAATTGTTAATCGAACGATCCCCCAACCAAAGACGTATCTGACTATCCAATCCAAATGCAGAAAGGACCGTATCGAGAGTCCCACCGCCTTTAAAAAAGTATAGAAAGATAAAACCAATCGCTACGCCATTTAATAGATAAGGGAAAAATAAAATCCCCTTCCAAAAATTTGCAAATTTCACCTTAAAAGATAAGATTGTCGCAAATAACAGAGCTATCCCTAATTGAAGAAACGTTGCAAAAAAGTAGTATAAACTTGTTTTGAAAACGACAAAATATTTTGGGTTCGTAAGAACAGTTTTATAATTATCTAGCCCGACAAATTTACTATTTGGAGAATATCCATTCCATTCCGTCAAGCTATATTGAAACATCTTTACCAATGGATAATAGGACAGCAATAATAGTAACATCACTGGAATAATAGTAAAAGTAAAAATCAAAATACGTTTTTCAGTTTTTTGGCTAAAACGGGATTTTTTCACCGTTTTTTTCATTGCTAGCTCTTCCTGTATGTCCATTTTAGCTCCTCCTTCTCTCTAAAATTTCCTATATCGGCTGTGAGACCTGACCATCATTAGGCTCCTGCCTTTTTTGTTTGTTCAATCATAACAAAAGTGCACCTTCAATCTTCTTATCGGACACTCGCAATTTGGCTTTATCAAAATTTTTGAGTGTCCCTAATAGATTGAAGGAATTGTTACTAACAGGTAATCTTTATTATTTTTAGTTGATTCTCATTTTAATTTTTTATTTTTTTTATTCGCTAATTGATGATATCGCATCTGACCATCGTTTATTAAAGTCTTTCATGATATCATTGAAACTTTCTTTTGAATTCCCCACTGCGGCATCAATTATTCGTTGTTTTTCTGCATCTGTGGTACCAATCCCTAGTTCTGATTGATCGTTAATATTACTAAAGAGCGATTCTTTTCCTGCAGGTGCTGGATTTTCTTCGATTAATTCTACGCCAGCAGCTTCTGCCGCTCTCAATGATTCCGGATATTCCGCACCAATTTTAGCCGATAAGCCCCCATTATCTTCCGCATAGTTCGATTCATTCACTAACCAATCAATCAATTTACGAGCAGCTTCTTTATGCTCACTGTGGACATTGATTCCATAGTTATAGTCTGCACCAATCGGTAAATATTGTTTCCCATTTTCTGCTGTCATTGGGAATGGTTGGAAAATAATATTCTCAGCTGTATCTGGATTAATATCTTGAACTTGAGGTACAGCCCAACTACCTAATACCATAATTCCAATTTTACCATTCGCCATATCAACTTTTGATTGTTCCCAATCAGAAGTCGTTGGATCGGCTTCAATTAGACCTTGCTTACTAACATCAAAAAGTGTCTGATAAATCGTATTCATTACTTTTCCATCTGCGAACGGCTCCTGATTAGTCATCATGTCATTGGTAAAGTTCTTATCTCCAGAAGCACCACTACGAACAAAATCCCAGTTTGATAATGTCCAACCCGCTGCATAGTTCGTATATAAAGGCGTTACCTCTGAATTTTTTTCTTTAATGGTCTTCAAAGCTGCTAGAAAATCTTCTGGTGTTTGTGGGAACACCTCAATCCCTGCATCACTAAATACTTTTTGATTAACAACCATTCCAGTTGCATTCATCTGAGAGGGCAAACCATAGCTTACGCCTTCATAAGAACGGTCATTTAATCCTAGATACTTTTTACCTAAATCTTCTTTTTCTCCAAGTGGTTCGAAAAAGTTACTATAATCTTCAGGTTTTATATCACCGGGGATCATCAAAACATCCCCATATTCTTTACTGTTCATTCGAGTTTTAATTTGCCCAGCATAATCAGTAATCGTCTGTATCTCAACTTTGATATCGGGATGTTTTTTATTGAATTCAGCCATATATTCATCCCACTTACCACTCGTTTCCCAATCAGTTTTATGGTTTATGAAAGTAATCGTTTCAATACTTTCGCCATCTTTCCCGTTTGCGGTCTCCTTATTATTTCCACATGCCCCCAATAACAAACTCACTGTTCCTAAAACTACGATTGAACTTAATGCTTTTTTCTTCATACTACTTCCTCCTCGTATAATAAATGAAGCGTTTTACACAATTGTAGAAAACGATTACAATGACATATTACTACATACATTCAATAAAGTATATACTTTATTTAAAAAAAGAGTGAACTTTTGTATTTTTTTTAAACCCTTAATCCTGAAAATCCATCGTAACCCTGAATACGGCATGAGTACGGCATTAAGAATCGTCCATCAGTGTGGCTCTTTTTATCCGCAATACTCAAAGATTTGTTTTTTCACTGAACGGATGATATGAGCAAAAGTTAAATTCCATCAACACAAAAAAAGCCATAGACTCCTCAAAAAAAGAAGTCCATGACTATTTATGATTTTTTTACTACCCTCACTCATCCTCACTATCAATCACTTTCGTCCCGACAACCGAAATGCCTTGGCTACCGATAGTCACTAATTGTTCAGCTAAGTGATCCGATTTGAGTAAGAAAAATGATTCTAAAACCATTCCTAAATTCATTCCCGTAACGACCTTTAAATGCGGTCTTTCCGCCGCTTTCATTGAAGCAACATTGGCGGGTGTCCCACCAAGTAAATCGGCAATAACGATGACTTCTTTGTCAGCTGAAAGTTCAGATAAAATGTGATTCAATTTGGTCATGGTTCCATCAATCCCATCATTTGGCGTCATGCAGACAACGGGATAATTGATTTGGTCGCCGACAATCATTTTGGCAGAATTTAACACTTCTTGAGCCATCATTCCATGACTCATTAAAATAATTTGTTTTTCCATTGCTTACACTTCCTAAAGAATATCTTTTAACCAAGTTTTTTTATCATCTGGGGTCATGATGGTGGTGATTTCAATTCCTTTTTCTAACAACTTTTCAAAAGCTTGTCTTTCTTCCTTGGTGACACTAATGTTTGGCTTTAAGACTTCCGTATCTTTTCTACTAGACATGTTTCCAACATTAATGTTCTGGATATCCAAACCATTTTCAACAAACGAAAGAAGATCAACTGGTGATTTCACAATTAAAAGCACGTTTTGCCCCTCATATTTACCGGCTTTAATATTATGAATCGCTGTTTCTTTTGAAATAATGGAGGAAGCAATCCCCGCTGGAACCGCCATTCGTAAAACTTGTTTTTGTACGTCATTTGTTGCAACGGCGTCATTTACTACCATCAGACGTGAAACACCTAGTTTGTGACTCCACATTGTCGCTACTTGACCGTGAATTAAACGATCATCAATTCGAATATTATGAATTCCTTTCATTTCCATCTTCATTCTCCTCACGAAATAATTTTTTTATTTTAAAATACCTAATGCTGCTAAAACAATGGAAAGTACCATCACACCTAAAATTAAATAAATCGGTTTTACATTTTTCTTTAAAGCATAGAAGACAAGTCCCACTAAAGCAGCTGGTAATAATCCTGGCATAATCTGATCCAATATCTCTTGCCCATTCATCGTGAAATCACCTTGAGTAAAACTTAAAGCCACGTTCGCTTTGACAACTGAAGGAATCAAAGCACCGACAACCATCAACCCTAAAATCGAAGTAGATTCTGTTAATAATTTTAAACTTTTTTCAATGGTTGCGATTAATTTAGTCCCAGAAGAATAACCAGCATTAAACAAAGGAATACTAACTAATTTTAACGCAACACTTACCGCAATCCATAAGAAAATCCCAACTGAACTACCATCAATCGCCATGTTGGCTGCGATGGCTCCAAAAATTGTCCAAGGAATCACGACAAATAAACTATCTCCCAAACCGGCTACCGGACCCATTAGCCCCGTCTTAATTGAAGTAACCGTTTCTTCTGTATTTTCATCAGCATTTTCTTCCATCGCCACATTAATTCCAAGAATATAAGGTGCCACCCAAGGGTTCGTATTGAAAAATTGCAAATGATTTAATAAAGCATTTTGTAATTCTTCTGGGCGATTCTTATAGGCTTGTTTCAAAAACGGTAACACGGCATAACAGTATGCCAATGCTTGCATTTTTTCATAGTTTGACGAAACAGAGCTGGTAAAGAACCAACGCCATAAGACACT
>CAYNOA010000138.1:0-5645 GCA_964398695.1 uncultured Enterococcus sp.
GAAAGAAGCCAAATTCAAATGATCGAAATTGGCATCGCCTATGCAAATCCCTATCTCGCTCAAAGCTTACTTTTTTACTTACAAGACAAACTTCAATTATTACAAGGTGTTCGCTTAGAAATCGCGAATTCTGAAAAACAATATCAAATTTTAATTCGGGATGAATACATTGATACGCAGCCTTTTCATACAGAGGCACAGTTGCTACTAATTGCTGGTCATTCAAGCTTTGATCTTGAGCGAGTAATCGAGTTGGTCCACCAATTCAAAAGAAATCATTAGGAAAAGAGGGGTTTTATTTGCGTGTTTTAATTATTGGCGGTTCACATGCAGGCATTGCCACTGCTCGACATTTGAAAAAAATCAATCCATCTACCGAAGTCATTTTAATTGAACAATCAAATGTCTTAGGTTATATCGGTAGCAGCTTAAATTTATTTATGGAAAAATACGTTGAACGGCTAGAAGATTGTCGAACAATCAGTGCAAGTGAACTCCTGTCAGAAGGCATTCATGTGATGCTACAAACGAAAGTAACAAAAATTGATGAAAAAAATAAAACCCTTTATGTGCTTTTAGAAGACGGTGAAACAAGAGTCACAGATCAGCTAGCTTATGATTCTTTGGTTTTAGCGATGGGCTCTAGTCAATACAGTACGTCTTTTTCACAAGAAGGCCAGGATTTGCTAACAAATTTCAAAAGTTTGCCTCAAGCAAAAGAAGCGGTTAAGACGCTTGACGAAAGCAAAAAAATCGTTATTATCGGTGCTGGCTTAATTGGTTTTGAGTTAGCCGAAACTTTGAGCCAATTAAATAAAAAAGTCGTCTTGCTAGATCGGATGAATCAGGCATTGTTTCGCTATTTTGATCAAGAAATTTTAGCAATTTTTTTAGCAAATATCCCAGCTAATGTCGAGTTGAAATTAAATAGCAATGTCGAAAGCGTTCATTTTGATGAAACGAATCGATTTAAAGGCGTCTATTTGAGTGATAATGAGTTTATCCAAGGGGATACAATCGTCTATGCAATCAATCCTAGACCGAACATTGATTTAGTTAAAGATTTACTCGAAATAAATCGAGACGGCACGATTTGTACCAATGAGTTTCTTCAAACGTCAGATGCCAACATTTATGCAGTCGGGGATTTGGTTTCAGTTTTTTTCAATCAACAAGAAAGTATGAGTTATATTCCACTCGTGACCAATGCTTATCGTACTGGGATGATTGCTGCAACGAATATTTTGCTAAATGAAAAAAGACGCCTACCAGTGGTACAGCGAACGATTGCCAGTCATCTCTTTGATTTTTATGTCGCAAGTACAGGAATGAACGAAGAAGAAGCGCCTTATTATGGTTTAAATGTTGCTTCAGTGACTAAAACTTATACACAAAGTGCTTTATTTGGAAAAGATGATCATTTTGAAATGACGTTGAAATTTGTCTTTGAACGAGAATCTGGTCAATTGGTCGGGGGCCAATTAATTTCGAATCGGCAAAGTTCATTAGAACTCATTAATACGCTATCGGCTTTAATCACGAGCCGTGTAACACTTGATACGATTTTAACGATGGATTTTTACTTCAATCCTAAATTTTCAAATCCTGTTCACTTCTTTAACGACTTGGCATTAGAAGGAATTTTATTGAAATAATGAAAAACAAGGGATGACACAACCAATTGTTCGTGTTATTCCTTGTTTTTTTCAAAGTATTTAGACAACTTTTAAAATAAGGTTGCTATTTTGTAAAAAGTAACATAAACTAGTTTTGCGGATGATAATCATTCTCAATTAGGAAAGAAAGGAGTTTTTAATGAAAAAAGCTTTAATGGGATTATTATTAATTTTATTAGTGATGATTTCTCTTTTTGTTGGTGTCCATGATATTTCTTTTACTGGATTAGTACAAGGCGATGTCCTACAATGGTTATTATTTGTTAAAACTCGAGTCCCCCGAACGATAAGTCTTATTTTAGCGGGTGGAATGCTAAGTTTATGTGGAAAAATTATGCAACATCTCATGCAAAATAAATTTGTCTCATCTGGTACGATTGGGATGACCGATAGCGCACAATTAGGGATACTCATCGTCATGCTGTTTCTTCCTAATGGTTCCATTTTGACAAGGTCGCTAGCGGCTTTCATTTTTTCTTATATTGGGGTGTTATTATTTCTTGCTTTAAGTCGAATTTTACCCAAAGGCGATCCGATGATTTTACCACTTACGGGTGTCATGTTCGGAAATATTATTGGCTCAATCGCAATTTTTATTGCGTATCAGTATCAACTGGTACAAAATGTGTCTTCGTGGTTGCAAGGAAATTTTGCGACGGTGATGAAAGGAAGTTATGAATTAATTTATTTAACAATTCCCGTTTTTATACTTCTATATTTATTTGCACATCGGATTACCGTTGCTGGCTTAGGCGAAGAACACGCGACCAATCTAGGCTTAAATTATCAACGATTACAGTGGATTGTTTTTGCATTGGTGGCCTTAGGAAGTAGTTCGGTCTTAATTATGGTTGGAAGCATCCCATTTTTGGGCGTCGTGGTCCCAAATCTTGTTTCACTTTTTTATGGTGATCACTTGAAAAATACCATTTGGGTAACGGTTATTTCAGGGAGTGTTTTCATTTTGATTTGTGACATCTTAGCTAGGATAGTGATTGCGCCTTATGAAGTCCCTGTAAGTGTTGTGGTTGGTATCATTGGAGGCATTCTTTTCCTATTCTTATTGATGAGGAGGAGACAACTATGACAAAATTAAGCTTTCGACTTAAGATAGGTGGTTTGATGCTCTTATGTCTTTTGTTGGTTGGTTTATTTCTAACCTATAATACTTATGGCAATTGGGCGTTTGCGTTTTCCTTAAGAGGAAAGAAGATTATTGCATTTCTAATTATTGCTTTAGCCACTTCTATTAGTACCATTTCCTTTCAAACGATTAGTGGGAATCAATTTTTGACTCCAGGCGTACTTGGTTTAGATAATTTATATATATTTATTCAAACCTCTTTATTTTTACTAGTGGGTGGCGTGACCATGTTGTCGCAAGAAACACTGTGGATGTTTTTAGTAAATATTGCAATTATGACCGTATTTAGTGTTTTCTTTTTACTTTATTTTATTCGAAAGACAACGGGCAATCTCTTTTTACTTTTAATGGTTGGCATGGTAACTGGCACCTTATTTTCTAGCTTAAGTACTTTTATGCAAGTTTTAATGGATCCAAACGAATACGATTTGTTGCAGGGGAAATTATTTGCGAGTTTTAGTAATGTAAATAGTTATCACTTATTGGTCGCAAGTGGCATTGTGTTTTTAGCTTCGGCCTACTTATGGCATGTGGCACCAGAATTAAATGTCTTATTATTAGGGACCGATCAAGGGATTAATTTAGGTCTGTCAATCCAATCTTTTCAGCGACGCACTTTAATTAGTATTATTTTGCTAACGGGTGTATCGACCGCTTTGGTTGGGCCAACCATTTTTCTAGGTTTTATTGTAGCAACAATCAGTTATCGCTTATTTAATACTTATCAACATCAGCAATTATTCTTAGGCAGCTTTCTAGTTGGAATTGTGCTCTTGGTCGGGGGGCAATTTCTAGTTGAACAGATTTTCCAATGGCGGACAACGATTAGTACCGTGATTCAATTTGTTGGCGGGACATTCTTCCTGATTAAAATCATTGCAGAAAGGAAAAAATCATGATAAAAGCAAAAGATGTTTCAAAAAAATATGCAGATAAAGTTATTTTATCAGACATTGAAGTCGAGTTACCTAAAGGACAATTAATTGCTTTTATTGGGCCAAACGGTGCTGGTAAAAGCACGTTCTTATCTTTAATTAGCCGCTTACAACCACAATCAACTGGTGAGATTTACATCGATCATGATGAGATTCGCAACTGGAAATCAAAAGAGCTAGCGAAGAAACTAGCGATTTTAAAGCAAAGCAATGGGGTGCAACTTCATATTTCCGTTTATGATTTAGTTTCTTTTGGTCGCTTTCCTTATAATCGTGGCAAGTTAACCAAAAAAGATCAACAAATCGTGGATGAGGCGATTCTAAAAATGGAACTACTTGACTTAAAAGATGCATCGATTCATGAGCTTTCAGGCGGGCAGTTGCAAAGAGTTTATATTGCGATGATTTTAGCCCAAGACACCGAATACATCTTATTGGATGAGCCATTAAATAATTTAGATTTAAATCATGCTAATCAAATGATGCAACTTTTAAAAAAATTAGTCAAAGAACAACAAAAAACAGTGATTATCGTTTTACACGACATCAACTTTGCTTCGAGTTTTGCAGATTATATTGTTGCGATGAAAGATGGGCAGATTTTTGCTCAGGGGCCAACGCAAGAAATTATTTTACCTGAAGTTTTAAATCGTCTGTATAGTATGGATGTTAAAGTTTGTGAGATTGACGGAAAACGATTTTGTATGTATTTTAATTAGGGGGATTTATTTATGAAAAAAATAATCAAAAGTATCTTCGTATTCACTGCCGTAATGACACTCGCTGCGTGCGGGCAAGGCAATCAAAAAACAGATCAAACAGAGGAAGTGGCAGCCAGTTCGCAGTCAAGTGAGGCGAAAGCAACCTCATTAGAAATTACAGATAGTGAAGGGGTCGTAACCGTGCCTTTTCAACCTAAGAAAGTAGTTGTTTTTGATAACAGTGCCCTTGATACGATGCAAGTTTTGGGGGTTAGCGAGGCAGTGGTAGGTGCGGCAACGGATAGTCTGCCTGATTTTTTAGCTAGTTTTAGTGACGTGGAATCTGCTGGGGGCATTAAGGAACCTGATTTAGAAAAAATCAATCAGATTGCGCCGGACTTAATTATTATTTCCGGGCGTCAAAGAGATTTTAAAGAAGATTTAGAGAAAATCGCACCAACCTTATTCTTTAATGTTGATGCAACAGATACTTGGAATTCTGTCACACATAATGTAGAAGCCATCGCTCAAATTTTTGGTAAAGAAGAATTGGCAACTGAAAAGCTAACAGCGTTACAAACAAGAATTAATGAAACAAAAGAAAAAGCCCAAGCGAGTGGATTGAAATCACTGGTTGTATTAGTTAACGAAGGTAGTTTATCGGCTTATGGTCAAGGCTCTCGTTTTGGGATTGTTCATGACACATTTGGTTTTTTACAAGCCGATGATCAGATTGAAGCTTCCACTCACGGCCAAAATGTTTCTTATGAATATATTTTAGAGAAAAACCCGGATGTTATTTTCGTCGTTGATCGTACAAAAGCAATTGGTGGGGACGCTTCCCAAAATGCGGTCGCAGAAAATGATTTAGTAAAAGAAACAAATGCAGGTAAAAATAATCAAGTCATTGCTTTAAATCCACAAGTTTGGTATTTAGCTGGCTCTGGTCTAGAGTCAATTGAAATCATGCTAGACGATGTCAACCAAGCATTTAAATAAGAAATTGTAAACAGAGCAATCATTTATTTGATTGTTCTGTTTTTTACTTTACCTGTCGTAGTAGTTGCGCTATAATTACTACGACAGATAAAGTAAATAACGGGAGGGTTGCCAATGATTACTAGTGATAGTATTCGAGGATATAACGATACAATTATTTTATCATTACTCGCAAAAGGGGACTCTTATG
>CAYNOA010000139.1:0-4126 GCA_964398695.1 uncultured Enterococcus sp.
ATTAGTATGCAATCACTTGGTGTGTCCTTAAATGAAAAAAATCCACAGAAAATTTTACCAACGGTTGAAAAATTGGCGACCTTACGCCCCAACATTAAAGCCGTATTGACAGATGAAATTAAAACGTTGATGATTCAAGGCGATGCGCCCATTGGGTTAGGCTATTCTGGTGATGCGGCCTATGTGATTAGTGAAAATCCGGCAATTAAATATATTGTACCAGAAGACGGCGGCGTGATTTGGACCGATAATTTTGCGATTCCCAAAACAGTTAAAAATCTAGCGGGCGCCTATGACTTTATTAACTTTATGTTACGTCCAGAAGTGGCCAAACAAAATGCCGAATATGTGGGGTATGCCACACCAAACGAAGCGGCGAAAGCTTTATTGCCAGTAGAAGTAACAGAAGATGAGACTTTTTATCCGACATTGGGAGCCATTGAGAAAATGGAACACTACGAATATTTAGGACAAAAAACAGTCGAGCTTTACAACGATTTATTTTTAGAATGGAAGATGGGGTTGTAGCATGATTTTAACGTCTAATTATATTTTTGACACCAAAACGCAAACCACTTTTGCCGGTTATGTGGAAATTCGCGACGGGAAAATTGTCGCCGTGGGTCCCTTAACCCAAGTCCCAGCTCATGAGGAAGTGCAAGCTTTGGGTGATCAAATGTTAATTCCTAGTTTTATTGATTGCCATGTTCATTTTTTCTTATCCGCACTCATTGATGCCGGCAAATTAAAACCACTGACTGGCGCTAGTGAAGGGGATTTTGCGGCGCAAGTGCCGGCCTTGCCAGTTGTTCATGGTTGGAAAATTGGGATTGGCTGGTTTAGTAGCGATTTTGGTCAAAATGTTTACCCAACCAAAGCCAGTTTAGACGAGGTTTGTTCTGAAGTACCGGTGTTACTCATTTCTGGGGATGCACATAGTATTTGGCTAAACTCAAAAGCCCTAGAAGTTTTACACATTACAAAAGAAACACTCCCGCAAGGAATGAGTGGCGAGGCGTTAATTGAACATGATGCCTTCACTGGTTGCTTCTTAGAGGCCGTTGCGATTCACTATTTGGCCCAAATTTTAACCGTCTTTCAAGCGGAAATGCCAGCGATTTACTTGGAATATATGCGTACATTAAATCAAATGGGGGTGACTACCATTGGGGATGTGGCGTTAACGGGTGAAAGTTATGATGACTTGGTTTACCCTGAAATTTTCGCTCAAATTGAAGAGCCAGCCAGCGTTCGGACGGTTTTTTATCCGGCGATGCGCGAGGAAATAACGACCTTGCAAGAAACTGCCCGAACCTATCAATCCCCAAAAGTTCAAATGGGTGGCGTCAAACAATTTTTTGACGGCGTCACGAGCACGCATACCGCCTTTTTAAAAGAAACCTATCCGGTTCCTTATTACACCGGAGATGTCGGTAGCCCACTCATTCCAGTTGAAAAAATGCGCCAGTTAATCTTAATGGCTAGTGAACAAGGCTGGCCCATGCGGATTCATACGATTGGCGATCAAGCGATTCATCAAGCACTCCGCTACTATCAAGAAAGTGCGCAAAAATATCCCTTACCAATGGGGAAATATAACACGCTTGAACATTTAGAAGTCATGGATCCACTGGATTTGCCACTCGTGAACCAAGAACAGTTGATTTTATCAGTTCAACCGAGTCATTTGCTCGTCGGTTATGAAACCTTAGAGGAAGAAGTCGGCGAAAAGCGAGCGCAAAAAATGTTTCCCTTTCAATCTTTTTTAAATGTAGGAGCAACCTTAGCTTTTGGGACCGATACGCCGGTTGTGGTTGGCGTGACGCCACTAGAATCTATCTATTATGCGGTCGCTCGCCGTGAAAAAAATGGCCAGCCACAAGCACGCTTAATGCCAAGTGAGGTTATGGGGATTGGCGATGCTTTAGTCGCACAAACCAAAGGGGCGGCGAAAGCCTTAAGTCGAAGTGATTTAGGTGAAATTAAAGTCGGCGCCCAAGCGGACCTGGTTGTTTTGTCGCAAAATCTATTGACGGTCAGTGAAGCCGATATTTTAAAGACTGAAGTGATGGCGACCATTCTTGCTGGGGAAATGGTTTATCAAAAATTGAAGTAATGAATAAAAAGAGTCGGATGAACGGCTCTTTTTTATTTGTGATTAACGAAAAAAATAAGGGTTGTGCTATAATGATGTAAACGCTTTAACGAAGTGGGAGGGCATTGGAATGCAACCTGTTTTACTTGTTTTTGGGGCAATCGTGTCACTAATCGCCCTCGTTTTTTATTGGTGGAAAGATGAAGAGGAGTGAGAAAATGGAAGCAAAAGAAGAAGCACGTCAATGCATGTTGGGTTTTGCGCAAATCTGGCAAAAAGTCATCGAAGAAGAACTCGGGGCCATTGAACAAGCCGCGCAATTAGTGGTCACTAGTTTGCAAAAAGGCGGCAATTTCTATCTGTTTGGCACAGGGCATTCCCATTTAATTGCAGAAGAAGTTTATGCAAGAGCCGGTGGATTAGCCAATATCAAAGCGATTTTACCACCAGAAATCATGCTTCATGAACAACCATTAAAAAGCACGATGATTGAACGCTTATCTGGTTATGCAGCAGGAATAATGGAAATTTATGGGATAAATGCCAACGACACGTTGCTCGTTATTTCCAATTCTGGTTGCAATAAGGTGCCAGTCGAAATGTGTTTAGAAGCTAAAAAACGCGGAGCTAACGTGATCGTATTGACTTCACTCGCGCATTCAATGTCCGTTGCTTCTCGTCATGCGTCGGGGCAACGAATTTTTGAATTAGCCGATGTTGTGCTTAATAATCACGCACCGCAAGGGGATGCCACTTATCAAATTGACGGCATTTCTGAAAAGCTTGGTCCTGTTTCGGATTTTACCGGCATTGGTATCGCCCAGGCCCTCATCGTCGCCATTGCGAATTTGATGCAAAGAGCCGGGATGCCCGTGCCCATTTTTGAAAGCTCTAATCTGGATGGCGCAGACGAAAAAAACCGGCAATTATTTGCCAAATATTTTTGAAAAATCAAAAAAACCCGCTCAATGCATAAATTAAAAAGGCATCGAGCGGGTTTTTAGTTGGTAAGATTGTTTTTTAGGCAACAAAATAGACCTAACAGGATTTTGTGTTTACTTGTCTTCATACATTTCATGATGGAGTGTCTGCTGTTGCTCCAACCTTGTAGATTAAACACCTGTTAGGCCGTATTCAGTTAGTAAGAAATCTTTCAAATTCCCACGCCTTTCTTTTTTTGTTGCTTGCTTGTAAACAAATGTTTACGATCACGTAAATCCATACGTGTTTATTCGCTTCTTTTGTTTAGAGATTGAATTTACGCGTAATCATTACAATATCTAACTTACTTGAAGTCGAATAATGGGGAATCTATGACTCCTTACACTTGTATTATAAGGGAGAACCAAGGAAAATGCAAGCGTTTTCTTGGTTGTTTTAAGAAGTTTTTATTGCGAATGTCAATCAGACGATTTGAATGGCTAAACCAACCAAGAAAAATGCTTTCTTTCTTTCAAATATTCGACTGCCGATGGAGATAAGGGGACGGATTGAATAAAAGAGATGGCTTTTTTTAAAATTCTGTGTTAAAATTTCCTGTAAAATGATTTTGTTTTCCAAATAGGAAAGGAACGAATGAGATGGAAGATAAAAAACCATACGGCACAGTCTTGCTTCGAGCAGCCAAAATTTTAGACTTTTTAGCTTTAAAGAGTCAAGGGGTGCCGCTTAAAGGAATTGCTGAAGCAGTCGAGATGACGACTTCAACTACCTTGAAAATTTTAGATACCTTGTTATTGATCGGTTATGTCAGTCGCAATGAACGCGATAAAACTTATTTTTTAGGGCCTGCTTTAGTCAAATATAGTAGTCAATATTTTGAACATTCTATTTTAAAAAATGTGGCAACGCCAGAATTAGAAAAGCTCCAGCGAAGTGTCGATGAAACGATTCACTTAGGAATCCCTAATGGGCAGGAATTAGTCTATTTAGATAAATTGGAACCGAAGAAGCAATCGATTTTTATGTCTTCAAAAGTGGGTGTCAGCCGCCCCCTTTATAGCACAGCAATGGGGAAAATCTTTTTATCAT
>CAYNOA010000139.1:4136-4877 GCA_964398695.1 uncultured Enterococcus sp.
CGTACGAAGATAAAAAATTAGATGATTATTTTTCGGAAGTGCCCTTGGCTGCCTACACTGAAAAAACAATTACCAATAAGTTCTTACTACAAAAAGAATTAGAAGAAATTCGTCAGACGCAAGTTGCTTATGACGATGAAGAAATGGAAAAAGATTGTTTTTGTATTGCCATGCCCATCTATGGGAAAGAAAATGTCGAAGGTGCTTTCAGTGTGAGCATGCCGAAGTTTCGCGGGACACCAGAATACGTCAACCAAATTATTGAACAAATGACTCAAGCGAAAAAACAAATCGAAGCAAAAATCCATCCGTAGTCAGGATGGATTTATTTTTTTGTACGAAAGGGGTTGCAATTTGGGATTTACTCGTTATAATCAAAAGTATAGAATTTCTTTTTTAGAAAAGATATTTCTTAATAGGAAATTAAAAGCGAGGTTATCAAAATGGAAATGGAAACAAGATATGGTAGTAGCCCGTCAATGATTCGTCATTTTTCAACGGAGCAATTGAGAGAGGAATTTCTAGTTGAAGAATTATTTGTTCCTGGAAAGATTTTATTAACATACACACACAATGACCGAATGATTTTTGGTGGGGTGACACCAACAACAGAAGCATTAGAAATTAAGCTGTCAAGCGAATTAGGGGTGGATTACTTCCTAGAGCGCCGAGAATTAGGTGTTATCAATATTGGAGGACCGGGCTCAATTGTAATCAATGGCAACGAAGAACCAATGAAAA
>CAYNOA010000139.1:4887-5538 GCA_964398695.1 uncultured Enterococcus sp.
TTATATTGGGAAAGAAACCAAGCAAGTTGAATTTAAGTCAGATGATGCTAGTAATCCAGCGAAGTTTTACTGTGTATCTGTTCCAGCACACAAAATCTATCCAAATGTAAAAATCAGTATTGATGAAATTACGCCATTTGAAACAGGCGAAGCAAAAACATTAAACAAACGCAAAATTTTCCAATATGTGCATCCAAATGTTTGCGAAAGCTGTCAATTACAAATGGGTTATACGATTTTAGAAGAAGGTTCGGCTTGGAATACTATGCCTTGTCATACACACGAACGTCGTATGGAAACCTATCTTTACTTTGACATGGATCCTGACACACGTGTTTTCCACTTTATGGGGACACCAGATGAAACAAAACATTTAGTGATGGCCAATGAGCAAGCTTGTATTTCACCAAGTTGGTCCATTCATACGGGTGTGGCTACAGCCGATTATACCTTTATTTGGGCGATGTGTGGTGAAAACATCACTTATACCGATATGGATATGGTTGACATGAAGGATTTGAAATAAAATAAAGCATAAAATTTTTAAAACAAAAGAGGAGAAACAATAATGACAAAATTTAGCATGGACTCATTTCGTTTAGACGGAAAAGTTGCTTTAGTCACTGGTGGGATTTATGGAATTGGTTTTGG